>NZ_JBLYPL010000007.1:0-293425 GCF_051851855.1 Rahnella sp. ATs2
GACTCTCGTGAGTTACGGGGCTTTTTATTTCCGTCAATTCTACCGGTCACTCATTTCGGCTCATCGTTATAAAACAAATCATTCTTTTCTTCTTCATCTTATTTTACGTGCACATTTCACTGGCAATGAAATAATAAAACCTCTCAGTGACTCCAGCGGAAATCCTTTCTTTTTTAAACACGACTCAATATTTAAATACCCTTGCCGCGCCGTTAAGGATGCCAATATGAAATGTAGATTTTATTTTTCTTTGCTGCTGGCCTGTTGTGCAGGAATATCGGTACCGTCCGTTCAGGCTGCTGACGGACAGGCTAATGTGGTGTGTAGTTTCAGTCATATGAAACCGGATGACGCCATATTAATGCCCGGAATGCCAGGCATGGCAATGTCCCATGATTTTGTGGGCAACCGCTCCACCGACGCCTTCTCTACGGCAGAAAGCCTTCTCCTGCATTCAGGCACAACCTGTAATAACGCGGCGGACAGCACCGGTTATTGGGCGCCGACCATGATGTTACCTGATGGTCAGGTGGTGAACCCGGCCTACATCAAAATTTATTATCAGGCAAATAATGTTGCACAGTACCCTATCACCGCTTACCCACACGGTTTGCAGTTACTGGCGGGTGATCACCGGGGCTCGGGGCCGAATCCTCAGGTTAATTTCTTATGCGCAAATGGCAATGGTTACACCCACACCGCCGACCAGACCTGCGGCCTGCGCTCCGCTGGCGACGCCGTGCAGTTCAATATTGCTGTGATGTTTCCTAACTGCTGGGATGGTGTCAACCTGAAAGCCAAGGGCACAAAAAATGCCGTCTACAGCGACAATTCAGGGAAGTGTCCGGCCGACCATCCTGTCAAAATTGCCTCAGTGAATATGAACATTGCGTATGTCCTTCCTCAGATCCAATCGCTGGATGTCAGTAAAATCAAGTTATCACTGGATCCTCAGATGATTGACGGTCAGCTGACACCACTCTGGGGCAGTATTTATACCGCACATGGTGATTTCATGAATGGGTGGACAGAAGATGCAACCAAATTCATGGCTGACCGTTGTATGAATTATTCTATGGAATGTTCGACGAATATCCCTTACAGCTATACCGATGCAGAAGCTGATACCTATGTCAGCAATCAAACTGATGCCGAAAACAATTATGGCAGTGTCCCGACATTATTAGTGCAGGATGACTGGAGAAACTCCAGCCGCGATTATCATAAACAAATGCTGGCATTAATTAAATTCAAAATCCCCGCTTTACCGCCAAATGTGGATGATTATCCCGGCGTAAGCTTTAAATATAAAATCCGCATTTATAATGGAAATATTTCTGATACAAGTGCCTTTACTATTTTCTTCTACCCAACCACACCTGATGGCTGGGATGAAAATACTGTGAACTGGAATAACAAACCGTCATTTAAATATACTGCGGATGCCAGTTTGTATATGGATAACGTTCAGCAATTCCGCTATGTCGATGTCGATAAAGCCGTCCGTGCAGCTATTGCTGCAGGGCAAACCGAAGTGGCGTATTACATAGGCGGCGAACGCACCGGCCGCACTATCAGTGTCGAAGCAAAAGAAAGCGGTAAGCCGCCGGTTCTGATGCTTGCCGGTTATCAAAAGGTCGTCGAACCTTAAAAAGCGGAAGGTCTGCCTTGCCCCGTTGCCCTCACAACGGGGCTTTTTTTATGTGGTTTCTAAACGTCCTGATAGACACTTTCGCCGTGAATACTCCGGTACTCTTTCGGCGTCATTTCGTAGCCTTTTTTGAATACCGAATAGAAATATTGCAGCGACGGATAGCCGCACATCTGCGAGATCTCATTAATTGAAATTGACGTCGCCGCCAGCAGATTGCGCGCCCGGTCGAGTTTTTCCTCGTGGATCACACCGTGGATTGTTTGCCCGGTTTCATCTTTAAAGCGTTTTTCCAGGTTCGAACGCGACATCCCGATGGCATCAAGAACCTGCTCTACCTTAATCCCTTTACAGGCGTGATAACGGATATAGTGCATGGCCTGGATAACCGCCGGATCGCGCAAAGAACGGAAATCAGTTGAACGGCGCTCAACCACTTTCACCGGTGGCACAAGAATGCGCTGTAACGGTAAATCGCGCTGATCCAGCAACTGATGCAGGAGCTTTGCCGCCCGGTATCCCATCTGCCGCGTGCCTTGCACCACGGAAGACAGCGCCACGCGTGACAAATATCGTGTCAGTTCTTCGTTATCAATGCCGATCACACTGAGCTTTTCCGGCACCGGAATATTCAGATGCTCGCAGACCTGCAACAGATGGCGTGCCCGGGCATCGGTGACGGCAATAATGCCAGTTTGCTGCGGCAAGGTCTGGATCCAGTCGGCCAGCCGGTTCTGCGCGTGCTGCCAGTTTTCCGGCGCGGTTTCCATCCCCTGATACACCACCCCCTGATATTGCTCAGCCGATACCAGTTTTTTGAAAGCGTGTTCGCGCTCCTGTGCCCAGCGTTTCCCCCCCGCATCAGGTAAACCATAAAATGCGAAACGGTTGATACCTTTCTCTTTGAGGTGCATAAAGGCCGCTTCAACCAGCGCGTAGTTGTCGGTGGCGATGTAATGCACTGGCGGATAATCGTCTTCCTGATGATAGGAACCGCCGACGCCCACTATCGGAACATTTAGATCCTTAAGCAACGTCTCGATTTCCCTGTCGTCAAAATCAGCAATGACGCCATCGCCGAGCCAGTCTTTAATATTATCTATACGGCAGCGGAAATCCTCTTCAATGAAGATATCCCAGTCGCTTTGTGAGGCCTGCAAATACTCACCCACGCCTTCTACTACCTGACGGTCGTAAACTTTGTTAGCGTTAAATAACAGAGTGATCCGATAACGTTTCTCAAACATGCCTGTCTCTCACCGGTTTCTAATAGACTAAGCCTCATTCATTGCGCTAACTGAATGAGGCTGATTGCGTTGGTCAATAGCACAGCGCAATGGCTTAGGTTGATTTGGCATAGTGATTATGTGAGGTTCCTCAGGTTTTCCTGCATTGCCTCGCATAATCACCGCCACAGCGGAGGATTTATGCGCGTCTCTTGGTGGCCGAATCCATCCAGACCGCCAGCAGCAGGATCGCGCCTTTGACGATGTACTGCCAGAACGTTGGCACGTCCAGCATACTCATGCCGTTATCCAGAGATGCCATGATGAAAGCGCCCATTACGGCACCCGCAACACTCCCCACCCCGCCCGCCAGGCTGGTTCCGCCAATAACGCAGGCGGCAATGGCATCCAGTTCGGCAATATTACCCGCCGATGGCGAACCCGCGCCCAAACGTGAACTGAGGATCAGACCGGCGATAGCGACCATCAGTCCGTTAATCGCAAATACCGCCAGCTTGCTGCGTTCAACGTTCACGCCGGATAACCGCGCCGCTTCGATGTTGCCACCAATGGCATAAATACGACGACCAAATGAGGTGCGGGACGCCATAAACATGCCGCCCAGCATCAGCGCTACCAGAATCAGCACCGGCGTCGGCACGCCGCGATAGTCGTTGAGCAGATATATCGCACCCAGCGCAATGATGGCCGTCAGTGCCTGACGGGTGACATCGTTTTTAGCCGCGCTCACCGGCAATCCGAGAGCTGCACGCTGTTTACGCCGGTGCCATTGCCAGCCGATAAACAACGCCAGAGCCACCGCACCGATACCAAAACCTAAGGTATCTGGCAGGTAGCTTTGACCAATCAGCGACATCGCAGGCGTCGTCGGCGACACCGTGGTGCCGCTGGTGATACCTATCAGAATGCCGCGAAACGCCAGCATTCCTGCCAGCGTGACGATAAATGACGGTACCTTACGGTAAGCCACCCACCAGCCGTTCCATGCGCCAAGCAACAATCCAAGCGCCAGCGTCACCACGATAGTCAGTGGCAACGGCCAGCCGAGCCAGACGTCAAAAATCGCCGCCACGCCGCCGAGTAAACCCATCATCGAGCCGACGGACAGGTCGATTTCCGCAGAAATAATCACGAACACCATGCCGACGGCCAGAATGCCGGTAATGGCGGTCTGGCGCAGCAAATTAGAAACGTTACGCGCGCTGATATACGCGCCGTCGGTGGTCACGCTGAAAAACACGATAATCACCGCAATGGCCGCCAGCATGACAAAAACCTGCAGATTGATACTTTTCAGTTTTTTGACCGATAGCACGGCCTCTGAACCGCTCTCGTTGACGGCGGCGGAAGGGGTTCCTGGCTGGGGAAATTTAGACATAAGCTTCACTCCTCAATGCGGCTTCCATGACCTGCTCCTGACTTAAATTGTTATTTTCCAGGCAGGCTTTCACCTGCCCGAGATGCATCACTACGACGCGGTCACTCAGTCCAAGCACTTCGGGTAACTCTGATGAGATAACGATGATTGCCATTCCCTGTGCCGCAAGCTGGCCGATCAGTTTGTAGATTTCATGTTTTGCTCCCACATCGATTCCGCGTGTAGGTTCATCAAGAATTAAGATTTTGGGTTTAAGCAGCAGACAACGCGCCAGAATGGCTTTTTGTTGATTGCCGCCGCTGAGCCTTCCGATTGCCAGCTCGGGAGAAGATGTTTTAATTTTGAGTTGTTTCACCGATTCGCTGATGGTGTGCTGTTCCTGCGCTTCACGCAGAACACCGCCACCGCTGAACTGGCTCAGCGCTGCCAGCGTGATATTGCTGCCCACCGCCATCACCGGCACGATGCCGTCGCGTTTGCGGTCTTCGGGCACCATCGCCAGGCCACGGCGCATGGCATCACGGCAATCGGTAATCTGCACTTTATGACCTTCGAGCCAGACATCTCCTGACCAGCGCCCCGGATAAACACCGAAAAGGCACTCCATCATTTCTGTTCTGCCTGCACCGACCAGCCCTGCGACGCCCAGTACTTCGCCCTGACGCAGCGTGAAACCGGCGTTATCCACCCGCTTTATGTGGCGATTCACCGGATGCCACGCAGTGAGGTTTTCAATGCGCAAAATTTCATTACCCATCTGCCGCTCACGCGGGGGGAATAACTCAGTGAGTTCGCGGCCCACCATCATAGCGATGATGTCCTTTTCCGACGTGCCGGCCGCATTGCAGGTGGCGATATGACGTCCATCACGGATGACGCAAAGTTTGTCGGAGATAGCTTTCACTTCGTTCAGTTTGTGGGAAATGTAAATGCAGGCGATATCGTGATGGCGCAAATCACGGATAATATCGAGCAAAATCGCGGTTTCACTTTCAGTGAGAGACGCCGTGGGTTCGTCAAGCACCAGCAAACGCACCTGCTTGTTGAGGGCTTTAGCAATTTCAACCAGCTGCCGCTGCCCTAATCCCAGTTCGCCCACCAGCGTATGCGGATCGATATCGAGTTTGACCTGCGCCAGCATACGCTGACAACGCAGATACATTTTATCGGTATCGAGCAGGCCAAAGCTGCCCCACTCATTGCCCAAAAACATGTTTTCCAGCACGCTCAGTTGTTTTACCAGCGCCAGCTCCTGATGAATTATCGCAATCCCTTTTTGTTCAGTATCACGAATACCTTTTGCAGTAAGTCGTTCACCTGAAAAATAAATTTCCCCCTCAAAAGTTCCGTGCGGATAAATTGCGCACAACACTTTCATTAATGTCGATTTTCCGGACCCGTTCTCGCCGCACAGGGATAACACTTCGCCTGCGGCCAGCGTCAGACTAATATTATCAACCGCTTTTACCGCACCAAATTTCTTAGTGACATTTCGCATATCCAGCAGGGGTAATTTTTCATATTGATCTGGCATGTTTACCTCCAGAAAAAACAACACGTCAAAAAGAAGTGTTGTTTTCGTAGAAAAATATTGAAAAATTAGAGATCTGATTTCTTATGGAAACCGTCAGCCACCACGGTGCTATCAATATTATTTTTATCCACCTGAATCGGTGTTAATAAATACGAAGGCACTTCTTTTTTACCGTTATTTAATGTCGCATTAGATTTTGGCGTTTCACCTTTACCTAACTGCACGGCAATTTCGGCAGCATCATTGGCCAGTTTGGTGATGGGTTTGTAAACCGTCATGGTCTGCGTACCCGCTTCGATACGTTTGATCGCCGCAAGATCAGCATCCTGACCGGAGATCGCGACTTTACCCGCCAGACCCTGTGCAGATAACGCCTGCACCGCACCACCGGCGGTCGCATCGTTGGAGGCGACGACGGCATCGATTTTGTTGTTGTTGGCGGTCAGCGCGTTTTCCATAATCTTCAGGGCATTTTCAGGCAACCAGCCATCAGCCCATTGATCACCCACCACTTTTATCTTGCCGTCTTTGATTAGCGGATTGAGTACTTTCATCTGACCGGCGCGGAAAAGCTTGGCGTTGTTATCCACCGGCGAGCCGCCCATCAGGAAATAATTGCCTTGGGGTACGCGTTCAACCAGGCTTTGAGCCTGAAGTTCGCCCACCTTTTCATTATCAAAAGAGATATAAAAATCAATGTCGGCGTTATTAATCATGCGGTCATACGCCAGCACTTTTATGCCTTCCTGTTTGGCTTCGGCAATCACATTACTCAGCACTTGTCCGTTATAAGGAATGATCACCAGCACATCGACGCCACGGTTGATCATATTTTCAATCTGCGCCATTTGGGTTTCTTCATTACCATTCGCAGACTGAACAAAAACATCCGCACCGAGCGTTTTGGCTTTAACCACAAAAATATCACGGTCTTTTTGCCAGCGTTCTAAACGTAAGTCATCAATAGCCATACCAATTTTAATTTCTTTCGCCAACCCTGACTGACTGAAAAGCACTAATGCGGCACAGGCAGAAAGAATTATTTTATTCATTTTCATCATGTCAGACCTTTTATAAGAATAAGTAGAGGCAGATACAGAAGAGTTCGTACAGCAATGACACAAGGATTGTTGTCGCTGGGTAATTAATCGGCAATTGCAGATTTTAATCACTGCATTACGATTTTTTGTTTATTTCAGGAATTATGATGGGGATCATGGTTTGCCTGTAATACAAGCACGATAAGACTTTTTATTGTCGGGACATCGTGGAAGTTTAATAAAAACCATGAAGAAAACTGCTTATTTATGCGATCTGCCGCACACTTAATAATTCTATTAAATTGAGTGTGAAATAACGTAATTGTGGGATTTAACATCTCCTCCGAAGATAGAGCCTCAGCTTCCCAGTCCCGCTGGGCCCGTTTTCAAGGAGTTTTCAATGCACGCATATTTCGACAAGCTTGACGCCGTTCGCTACGAAGGTGCTAACAGCACTAACCCGCTGGCATTCCGTCATTACAATCCTGAAGAAGTCATCCTCGGCAAAACGATGGCTGAGCATCTGCGTTTCGCAGCCTGCTACTGGCACACATTCTGCTGGAACGGCAATGATATGTTCGGCGTGGGCGCATTTGATCGTCCGTGGCAACAACCCGGCGATGCGCTGGAGCTGGCGAAACGTAAAGCAGAGGTGGCGTTCGAGTTCTTCCAGAAACTCAATGTGCCTTACTACTGCTTCCACGATGTTGACGTCTCGCCGGAAGGCGCGACGATTAAAGAATACATCAATAATTTTGCCGTAATGACCGATGTTCTGGCGCAAAAACAGGAAGCCAGCGGCGTTAAACTGCTGTGGGGCACCGCGAACTGCTTTACCAATCCACGTTACGGCGCGGGTGCGGCAACCAATCCAAATCCTGAAATCTATACCTGGGCAGCGACGCAGGTTGTTCATGCGATGAACGCCACTAAACAGCTCGGCGGTGAAAACTATGTGTTGTGGGGTGGCCGCGAAGGTTATGAAACGCTGCTCAATACCGACCTGCGTCAGGAGCGCGAACAACTGGGTCGCTTCATGCAGATGGTGGTTGAACACAAACACAAAATTGGTTTCCAGGGCACCCTGCTGATTGAGCCAAAACCGCAGGAGCCGACCAAGCATCAGTATGATTATGACGTGGCGTCCGTTTACGGGTTCCTTAAACAGTTTGGTCTGGAAAAAGAGATCAAAGTAAATATCGAGGCGAACCACGCGACGCTGGCTGGTCACTCTTTCCATCATGAAATTGCCAACGCCATTGCTCTCGGTATCTTCGGTTCCGTCGATGCGAACCGCGGTGACCCGCAGTGCGGCTGGGACACTGACCAGTTCCCGAACAGCGTGGAAGAAAATGCGCTTGTGATGTATGAAATCATCAAAGCCGGCGGTTTCACCACCGGCGGTCTGAACTTCGACTCTAAGGTGCGTCGTCAGAGCACCGACAAATATGATCTGTTCTACGGCCATATTGGTGGCATGGATACCATGGCACTGGCGTTGAAAGTGGCGGCCCGTATGATTGAAAGCCGTGAACTGGATAAACACGTTGCACAGCGTTACGCCGGCTGGAATACAGAACTGGGTCAGCAGATCCTCCAAGGCAAAATGTCTCTGGAATCCCTGAGCAACTATGCGCAACAAAACGCGCTGGCACCTCAGCACCAGAGCGGCCAGCAGGAACGTCTGGAGAATCTGGTTAACCGTTATCTGTTTGGTTAATCTTGTAAAATAAGCTCACGCCCTGCCCGCTTTGTGCGGAATCGCAGGGCGTAAATCGTTCTGGGAACGGGTTAACAGAAAAGGGAAAAATATGTATCTCGGAATAGATCTCGGCACGTCTGGCGTCAAAGCCATTTTGCTTAGCGAAGAAGGTCGGGTGGTCGCCAGCCACAGTGAGGCGTTAACCCTTTCCCGTCCCCATCCTTTGTGGTCTGAGCAAAATCCGGCCGACTGGTGGACAGCAACAGACCGCGCGTTGTCTGCGTTATCTAAGCAACATGCCCTGCAAAGCGTAAAAGCGGTCGGCCTGACGGGTCAGATGCATGGCGCCACGGTTCTTGATGCAAAGCATCAGGTTCTGCGTCCGGCAATTTTATGGAACGATGGCCGCAGTTTCAGCCAGTGCGGGAAACTGGAAGCAGAACTCCCGGACTCCCGCCAGATAACCGGCAACCTGATGATGCCCGGCTTTACGGCACCAAAACTGCTCTGGCTGCGCGAAAACGAACCTGACTTGTTCGCGAAAATAGACAAAGTATTGCTGCCCAAAGATTATCTTCGCTGGCTGATGACCGGCGTTTTTGCTTCCGATATGTCTGACGCCGCAGGCACGATGTGGCTCGACGTGGCGAAACGCGACTGGAGTGACAAAATGCTCAGCGCAACCGGCCTGACGCGTAAACACATGCCGGAGCTTTTCGAAGGCAATCAGATTACCGGTCAGTTACTCCCAGAACTCGCTTCCCGCTGGGGAATGGATTGTGTGCCAGTCATCGCCGGTGGCGGTGATAATGCTGCTGGAGCGGTAGGTGTCGGGTTATACAAAACGGGTCAGGCGATGCTTTCTCTTGGCACGTCCGGCGTGTATTTCGCGGTCAGCGACGGATTTCTGAGTAATCCGCAACAGGCGGTACACAGTTTCTGTCACGCGCTGCCGGACACCTGGCATCTGATGTCGGTTATGCTCAGTGCCGCATCCTGTCTGGACTGGGCCGCGAATCTGACCGGCACCGCTTCAGTGGGTGAGCTGATCACTCTGGCGCAGAAAACTCAACCCGCCGACTCTCCTGTCTGGTTCCTGCCGTATCTGTCCGGTGAACGCACGCCGCACAATAATCCGAATGCCAAAGGAACGTTGTTTGGCCTGACACATCAGCACGGCCCTGCCGATATTGCCCGCGCGGTGCTCGAAGGTGTGGGATTCGCTCTGGCAGACGGTATGGACGTGTTGCACGCAACCGGTCTGAAACCGCACAGCATCACGCTGATTGGCGGCGGTGCCCGAAGCCCTTACTGGCGGCAAATGCTGGCGGATATCAGCGGTAAGACGCTGGAATACCGCACCGGCGGCGATGTCGGTCCGGCATTGGGCGCAGCGCGTCTGGCGCAAATTGCGATGAATGCGGGTAAACCGCTGGAACAGTTCCTGCCGGAGTTGGCACTTGAGCAAGTGCATGAACCAGACAGTGTTAAGCACACGGCATATGCGGAGCGGAGGAAAGTGTTCAGGGAGTTATATGTAAGGCTTGAAGGGTTGATGTAATTGGCCATTACAAGGGAGATTTAATCAACATTAGATCGAGAAGGTTTCGGTTTCTCAAGTGCAGCGGTCACCTGACGCACAGTGCCGAAACCGACCAGAGGGGAAAGGCTTTTCCCCTCTGAACTCCCCTCGCTTTTTCAAACACGTGATCCGCGCGCTGGCTATGTTTCAGATACCGCAGTGACAAGCTGGAAATCTTGCCGCGTTGCGGTGCCTTCTCTCGGTCCTGGAGCCTCTGGTCTCCAGGCCGCTCCGCTCAGCAAGATTTCTGAATCGCCCGCGCGATCTTAAAGTCAAAACCAATCCGCTTTTCATATCAAAATCAGTAAGGTTGCGAAGTAGAAGCCTGAGGCCGGTTCCAAAATACCGCCGGAGGGAGAGGTGGAAAACCGCGTGTCTTTTACGCGGGTTGTAACCCGAACGAAGGGAACCGCGCAGCGGCGGGGTTTTGCGGCTATCACTGCGGCTGATGAAACATAGTCAGCGAGCGAAGCGCGCAGTGAAAGAGCCCGGGGGGTCTTGGGGGGTGGCGGCGATAGGCCGCCCCCCAAGTCGGTGTGGGCCGACGCCCACGGTTTTGAAGTTGCAGTTGCAGTTGCAGTTGCAGTTGCGGTTAGAAATTACAGGTCAAGGGTAAATCCCCTTGAAAGTTGTCTTCTTCCTCGGCTCCGACATAATCCCCTCAAGCGCTTCAACGCATTTCAGATAATGGGGGGTTTTCTTGTGCGCCAGCACAGCATCATTATCCTGATAGGCTTCGTAGATAAAGAATCGCGTCGGTACATTTTCGTCCTGCAACACATCAAACCTCAGGTTTCCCGGTTCTTTCACCGCACCTGAATGATTGGCGTGAAACACTTCCAGAAACTCGTCCACCTTTTCCGGCTGAACATTAATTTCGACCAGTGTCACTTCCATGATTCACCCCTTTTCGCTCAGGAACAGTTCGTATGCGTGCGCCACGCTGGCGTTTTCATGCACCACCGCTTTCACAGCTTTCAGCATGGCGATTGGCGATTCTGACTGGAAAATGTTACGCCCCATATCCACACCGGATGCGCCCTGGTCTATAGCGTTGAAACACATTTCCAGCGCCTCGCGTTCCGGCAGCTTTTTACCGCCTGCAATCACGATCGGCACCGGACAGCCCGCCGCGACGCGTTCGAAACCTTCATCGACATAATAGGTTTTGATGATGTTCGCGCCCATTTCAGCCGCAATACGGGTTGCCAGCGAGAAGTAACGCTGATCACGCGCCATGTCTTTGCCGACGCCGGTCACCGCCATGGTCGGCATGCCGTAACGCATCCCCTGATCGACCAGCTGGATAATGTTTTTGATCGACTGATGCTCGTATTCACTGCCGATATACACCTGCGCCGCCATCGCCGCGACGTTCAGGCGCAGCGCGTCCTCTATCGCGACGGCAACGGTTTCATTGGAAAGCTCAGTCAGAATCGAGTTACCGCCGGAAGCGCGCATTACCACTGGCTTATTGACCGCCGCCGGAACCACACTGCGCAGCACGCCACGGGTACACATCAGTACATCGGTATGCGCAAACAGCGGTGCAATATTGATATCGATACGCTCAAGGCCAGTGGTCGGGCCCTGAAAATAGCCATGGTCGAACGCCAGCATCACTGTACGCCCGGACCCCGGATTGAAAATACGCGCCAGCCGCGACTGCATTCCCCAGTCCAGCTGACCGCTGCCTTTTAGGAAAAACGCATGATTGTCCTGCGGCGTGCCGATGCCGAAGTTCTTGCCGTCTCTGATATCGTCCAGATCTGCCATGTTCATTTCTCCTTAATCGTCAGAAGTCGTATTTGCCGATGTTGTCTTTAGTGAAGACCACGCGTTCCGGCAGTAACACGATGCCGTTGCCTTTGGCCTCATACTGGTAGCCCTGCACGCTGTTCGGCACGACTTCTACCGATCCGACGTTTGGCACATCCAGTTTGTCACCTACGTTGAGTTCGCCTTTTTTCAGTAACTGATCGGCGACGTAAACCGAAATCTTGCCCTGACTGACCACGTCCCACAGGCCGAACTGTTTCACCGTCCCGCGCTCAACATAAGGGCGCATGACGTTTGGCGTACTGAAGCCGACAATGGTCACATTAGTACGTTTGAGGTTTTCCGCCGCCTGTGCGGCCGCCGGTAATGCATTGGCGTCTGGTGCAATAATCGCGTCGAGATCACCGTAGGATTTCAAAATCCCTTCGGCGGTTTGCAGCGATTTGGTGGCGTCGTTATAGCCATATTGCGTGGTCACGATTTCCCAGCCCGGATGCTCTTTGGCAATTTTGGCTTTCGCCTCTTTTACCCACTGGTTCTGGTCGGTCACCGTCGGGCTGGAGTAGAAAAATGCCACTTTGGCTTTTTCTTTCTTCACCTGGCTGGACGTAATATCCACCAGCATCGAGCCGAGCTGTTGCGGAGTGCCCTGATTGATGTAAATCGAGCGACATTCTGGTTTGGTGTCAGAATCCCAGGTCAGCACTTTCACGCCGCGTTGCATGGCGCGTTTAAGTGCCGGACACAGGCCATCCGGTGATACCGCCGCGACCACAATCGCGTTGTATCCCTGATTGACGAAGTTGTTGATCATTTGTACCTGACCGGAAACGCTCGGTTCGGTCGGGCCGTCATACGTGACGTCCACACCCAGTTCTTTCCCCGCCGCCGTCGCGCCATTGCCGCCGCTGGTGAAATAGCCGACGCCCACGAGTTTTGGGATAAAGGCGATACGTTCTGCCGCCTGCGCACTCACGCAGGCGAGGCTTACGGCACTGGCAATCAGTAAGGTTTTCATTGTGTTGGCTTTCATCATTAACCCCGGCTTATTTAGAAGACGTCAAGGAAGGAGAAGGCGCAGACCAGCGCTGGCGATAACGCTGGAAAACACTGCGGATAAGACCACGGTTGAGGCTGGCGGAACGACCGATGACCACCAGGATCAATAGCGCGCCGGACAGCGCACTGGAAACCTGACTGGAGACGCCGACCATCTGCAAGCCCTGCTGGAGATACCCGATCAGCAGCGTCGCCAGCGCCGTGCCGAGAATGGAACCTGAACCGCCGTAGATATTGGCGCCGCCAAGCACGACCGCCGTGATAGCAGGCATCAGCAAAGCGTTGCCGAGATCAGAACGGGCAGAGCCGAAATAGGATGTCATCAGGATGGCGGCGACCGCGGAGGCCAGGCCGGTCATCCCGTAAAGGGCAAACACCGTGCGGCTGACAGGCAATGCGCCATAGCGCGCCACGCGGGCATTCTGTCCGATGAGGAAGACATTGCGACCGGTGCGACTGCGGTGCATCAGCAACCAGAAAAACAGCGTCGCCAGCAGGAAGATCACCAGCGGCATCGGCAGACCCAGCACCACCTGATTAGCAAAGTTGGTGAACGCATCAGGGAAATTACCGATACCCTCGAAACCCGTCGCGCCCGCCAGCCCGGAAAGCAGTAAGGCACTGCCGCCGAACAGATAAAGCGTGCCAAGCGTGATGACCAGCGGGTTAACGCCGGTATAAAGGATCAGAGCCGCATTCAGCAAACCACAGGCCGCGCCAAGCGCCAGCGTCATGATGATCGCCAGTGCCAGCGGAACGCCAGCCTGAAAAAGTACGCCGAGCGCGATGGCGCACAGGCCGATGGTCGAACCGAAGGAAATGTCGATGCCGCCGCTGACAATCACCAGGGTCAGCGGCAATGCCACAATTCCGATGGTGATGAAATCGCTGGTGCTGAACAGCAGCGTATTCGCATCCAGCATGCGCGGATTGGCGAAACCGAACAGTAAGATTTCGATGACCAGTAACGCCAGCAGCGCGATTTCCCAGCCATATTGTTGGAGTTTATTCATCACATCACCCCGCTCTTTTTGCCGGTACTTAACCGGCGGCTGGTATTTTTTGATGGCTGAGATTTACGTTCAGCAGTTTTCTTCTGAAGCGGCGGACTGGCCGTCAGGAAGCGTGAATACTTCTGACGCCGCAGGTTTTTCTCCAGCGCCTGCCGCAATCTGCCGTCGAATACCAGCACCGCCAGCAGCACTAGTCCGGCGATAAAATCGTTCCACCAGGCAGGAAGACGCAACAGCACCAGCACGCTGTCGATTTGTGTCAGGAAATACGCGCCGAGCACCGCGCCGAGTATAGATCCGGTGCCGCCGAGCAGGCTGATACCACCAAGTACGCAGGCGGCAATGGCTTTCATTTCCAGTCCGCTTCCGGTCTGGTTAGGCACAAAACCGATTTGCGAGGCGAAGACAATACCGGCGATGGCCGCCATCATGCCGTTGATGCCGAACGCCAGAATGCGTACGCGGTTCACAGCGACACCCAGTTGCCGCGCACCTTGTAAGTTATCGCCCACCGCGTAAAAACTGCGGCCAAATACGGTACGGCTGAGCATCCAGAACATCGCCACCAGTAAAGCCATCACCAGCCAGCCCAGCGATGAAACGCTGAGAAACACCGGTTCGGACAACGATTTCAGTCCGGCAGGTAAGCCTTCAATCCATTTGCCGCCGGTCATCAGCAACATCAGCCCGCGGTATAAACCCAGCGTGCCTAAAGTGGCGACAATCGCCGGAATGCGCAGCCAGGCCACCAGCACGCCGTTGAATAATCCCGCCAGCAAACCGGTGCCGAGAGTGACCACACAGGCCAGCGGCAGGTTCATGCCGCCGTTGAGCAAAACCCCCAGCGTCACGGCGCAGAGGCCGGTAATGGAACCGACCGACACGTCGATATTGCGGGTCAGCATCACCACCGTCGCGCCCATCGCCAGCAACATCAAAATTTGCGCGCTGCCGAAAATCATGCTCAGCGTCTGAAAGCTGAACGACTGCCTGTCCATTGCGCCGAGTAAGGCAAACAAGGCGATGATCGCCATCAGCGCGGTCAGTTCACGGTTGTTTTGTATCCGCTTCAGCATGAGGATCCTCCGGTGGCGGGGGTTTTGGCGTGATTACCAAACGCGATGTGCATAATGTTGCTGACGTTGATGTCGCTGCCCTGCAACTCGCCACTCATTTCGCCCTGATGCATGACAAAGACCCGGTCGGCCAGCCCTTCAATTTCATCCAGATCAGAAGAAATCAGGATCACCGCCACGTTCTGTTCAACGACATTGCGCAGCAGCTGATAAATATCCGCCCGCGCAGAAACATCGACTCCGCGCGTTGGTTCATCGACGATCAGCACCGCAGGCTGGGCTTCCAGACATTTCGCAATCAGCAATTTCTGCTGATTTCCGCCAGAAAGCGTGCGGGCAGTTTGCGACCCGTCGCGATATTTGATACCCAGCGCACGGTGATAACGCTCCAGCACTGCCGCCTCACGTTTGATATTCAGCCACCAGCTCTGACGGTTGAACGTGAGCGATGTGGTGTTCCAGCTCAGTGGCGCATCCAGATAAAGGCCGGACGCCTGCCGGTCTTCCGGCAAATACACCAGCCCTTTTCTAAGACGTTGTAAGGTGCTAAACCCGCTGATGTCCTGTTGCAACAAAAGCACCTGACCGCTTTGTGCATCCCGCAGGCCATACAGGGTTTCGGCCAGTTCGGTGCGCCCAGCGCCGACAACGCCTGCCAGCCCGACGATTTCCCCGGCGCGGGCGCTGAATGAAATATTGATAAACCCTTCACCGGTCAGGTTTTGCACCTGCAAGACCGGCTCGTTTCCCGACGAATTACGCCGTGCTCCCGGTAAATCCAGCCACAGCTTTTGTTCTGCGGGCAGTGCAGTGGCCTGCGTTTGCGGTGTGATAGCCGCAATCAGCGCATCGTTATCCAGCTCAGAAAGCGCGCCGCTGAGCGCAATTTTACCGTCGCGCATCACGCTGACCCGGTCGGCAATGGAGCGGATTTCCGGCAATTTGTGCGAGATGAACACCACGCCGACGCCCTGCGCCGTCAGGTGTCTAACCTGCGTAAACAGGCGGGCGGATTCCGCGGGAGTCAGCGAAGCCGTCGGTTCATCGAGGATCAGCAAACGCGCATCACGCATCAGCCCGCGCAGAATTTCCACCAGTTGCTGATCCGCCACTTCCAGCGTTCCGGCCAGTGAACCGAGCGGCAGATTGCAGCCCAGTTCAGTCAGCGACTGTTGCAGTTTTTTCTCGCTGGCCTGATGTGCGGGAAGACGGAAAAGAATGTTTTCGCGCACGCTGAGGCTCGGAAACAGCATCGGTTCCTGCGGCACCAGATAGATACCCGCCTGATGTGCTTTGGCAGGTGTCAGCGCCACCAGCGGCGCGCCACCAAGTCGCATTTCGCCCCGGTCGGCAATCTCGACACCGGCGATGATTTTCATCAGCGTCGATTTCCCCGCGCCATTCCCGCCCAGCAGTGCATGTACCTCACCGCGTTGCAGGCTGAAATCGATATCTTTCAGCACCGCAACACCGGAAAAGCTTTTACTGACACCGCTGACCTGCAACAGCAGGTCCGGGGATGGTGCGTCTGCTGATGAGTTTTCGCTGGACTGCATACGCTGGCCTCAGGTGAGATACATTAAGTGAACAAATGTATTTATTGTTTAACAATGCTCATAAAGCTAGTCTGTGGTGACGCGGAAAACTTTTGCCCTGATCACAGTTTGTTCAACTCATATACTCTGCGTTATGATTCGGGCAGTAATCATTTGAAATTTGCCAAATACATCACAGTTAACAACATTTCGTTAACGAACAATTGATCTACATTTTGATAAGTGTTCACTATGAATGACAAAACAACGCTTTCCGATTTGACTAACCATCCGGAATTCAGCATGGGTGAAGAGGAACTGCTGGCGCGCACCGCGTGGTTCTATTACCACGACGGCCTGACCCAGAATGAGATTGGTGAACGGCTCGGACTGACACGGCTTAAAGTGTCGCGCCTGCTGGAAAAAGGCCGGCAATCCGGAGTGATCCGAGTACAAATCAACTCGCGTTTTGAGGGCTGTTTGTCGCTGGAAAACACGCTGCTTGAGCGCTTTGGTTTGCAGCAGGTTCGTGTGCTGCCCCAGCTTGCCGACGGTTCGCTGAGCGCACGACTGGGCGTCGGCGCGGCGCATATGCTGATGACGATGTTAAAACCAGAGCAATTGCTGGCCGTGGGATTTGGCGAAACCGCCATGAGCACCTTGCAGCATCTGAGCGGGTTTATCGCCTCTCAGCAGATCCGTATGGTGACGCTTTCCGGCGGAGTCGGTCCGTATATGACCGGCATCGGGCAGCTTGATGCAGCCTGCGGCGTGAGCATTATTCCTGCGCCGTTGCGGGCGTCATCAGCCAGCGTGGCGACCATTTTCCGTCAGGAACGCAATGTTCACGACGTGATGCTGGCGGCCTGCGCTGCGGATATCGCCGTCGTCGGCATCGGTTCGCTGAACCAGAAACAGGAGGCGACCATTTTGCGCTCCGGTTATATCAGCGAAGGCGAACAGCTTTTATTTGGCCGTAAAGGCGCAGTAGGCGACATTCTCGGGTTCTTTATGCAGCGCAATGGTGAGCTGGCGGAAAACATGGCGATCCACGACGAACTGATTGCCGTCGCACCGGACGAACTGGCCAGCATTCCGACGGTATTAGGCGTAGCGGGCGGAGTCGAGAAGGCCGAAGCAATTGTCGCCGCACTGAAAGGCAAACGAATAAACGCACTGGTTACTGAAGAGAGCACAGCAAGAGCCATGCTGGCGCTGCTCGGCTGACCCGCAGGGAGTGAGGGGTGTGGCGGTCAGGTAACCGGTGCCCGATAAACTGGCACGAGAGAACATCACGATGACCCCTACCCTGAACTCTGACGACGATCGTAGCTATCTGATGGCGCTGGATGCCGGTACCGGCAGTATCCGGGCGGTAATTTTCAATCTTGAAGGTGAGCAGATTGCCGCCGGACAAGCAGAGTGGATCCATCTCGCCGTGCCGGATGTCCCCGGTTCGATGGAGTTTGATCTGCAAAAAAACTGGCAGCTTGCCTGTCAGTGTATTCGCCAGGCGCTGCATGAAGCGCATCTCCCTGCTTCCGCTATCCGTGCCGTTGCCGCCTGTTCTATGCGCGAGGGCATCGTGCTGTACGACAAATCCGGCGAGCCTGTCTGGGCGTGTGCCAACGTCGATGCCCGCGCCAGCCGTGAAGTCTCCGAATTAAAAGAAATCCACGATTTCGAATTTGAACGCGAAGTCTATGAATGCTCCGGCCAGACGCTGGCGCTGAGCGCAATGCCGCGTCTGCTGTGGCTGGCGCATCACCGGCCTGACATTTACCGGCAGGCAGCCACCATCACGATGATCAGCGACTGGCTGGCGTATATGCTCAGCGGCGAGCTGGCGGTGGATCCGTCCAACGCCGGCACCACCGGTATGCTGGATTTAGCCACCCGCAACTGGCGCCCTGAACTGCTGGATATGGCGGGGCTTCGCGCCGATATGCTTTCGCCGGTGGCAGAAACCGGTACCCGCCTCGGCTATGTGACGGCCCGCGCTGCGGATGCCTGCGGCCTGAAAGCCGGAACCCCCGTCGGCATGGGCGGTGGTGATGCGCAACTGGGCACGCTTGGCCTCGGGCTGGTGCGTCCCGGTCAGACGGCGGTTCTCGGCGGTACATTCTGGCAGCAAATCGTCAATCTGCCGCAAGCGGTCACCGATCCGGAGATGAATATCCGCGTCAATCCGCACGTCATTCCCGGCATGGCGCAGGCTGAATCCATCAGTTTCTTCACCGGCCTGACCATGCGCTGGTTCCGCGATGCTTTTTGTACGGAAGAAAAAACCATGGCGCATCGTCTTGGCGTGGATGCCTACAGTTTGCTGGAAGACATGGCGGCGCGGGTACCCGTCGGTGCCTGGGGCGTGACGCCGGTATTCTCGGATGCGATGCATTTCAAGAACTGGTATCACGCCGCCCCGTCTTTCATCAATCTTTCCATCGATCCTGAAAAGTGCAACAAACCGGTGCTGTTCCGTGCGCTGGAAGAGAACGCCGCCATCGTCTCGGCCTGCAATCTGGATATGATCGCTGCATTTTCGGGCGTACGGGCCAAATCGCTGGTGTTCTCAGGCGGCGGTTCGAAGGGCAAATTGTGGTGTCAGATTTTAAGTGATGTGACCGGCGTTCCGGTGAATGTGCCGGTGGTAAAAGAAGCAACCGCGCTGGGTTGTGCGATTGCAGCGGGTGTCGCTGCAGGTGTGTATTCGTCGCTCGCCGACACCGGTGAAGCGCTGGTGCGCTGGGAACGGGAATATCAGCCGGATGTGGCGAATCACGCAAAATATCTGGTGCAGAAAGCCAACTGGCAGGAAGTGTATGCGGATCAGCTTGGGCTGGTGGACAGGCAGCTGACGACGTCGATGTGGAAAGCACCAGGATTGTGAGGGTTAGCCACCCTAACTGGCTGCCTGAGGTCAAGGTCGTGGGCTCGCCGCCCACACTAGCTTTAAGGTCAACACCTTGGGCTGCCACCCAAACTGGCCTTAAGAGGCGCCTATCGCCGCGCCTCTTAAGAATCTCCGGCTCTTTCACTACGCGCTATCGCTAGACACTATGTTTCAGTTACTACAGTGACAGGCTGGAAAGCTTGCCGCTACGCGGTCCCTTCTCCCGGTGTTCGAGCCCTACGTCTCGAACCCGCTCCGTTCAGCAAGTTTTCTGAATCGCCCGCACGATCTTAAAATCAACGGCAGATTGTCTTTTATCATTTAAAAGAGTTTATTGGCGTGCTCAAAATTCAGCTGAACGGAGCGGCTTCGAGACCATTGGCTCGAAGACCGAGAGAAGGCAGTGCGAAGCACCTGGATTTGCGCCACCTACTAATTCACCAGAACATGTCCGTTGTGCCTGCGATAGCGCGCAGTTAAGAGACGTGGGAGATCCAAGAGGGGCCCGTCATGACCCCTCTTGGTCGGTTTCGGCGCGAAAAGCCGCATGATAACCGGTGCTAAAAAACCGAAACTATCACAGTCCATAACTAAGAGGCCATAACACCCAGTTATTTGACACTCGCCATCGGCGGATCCATCGCCACTTTGCCTTTCACTGCTTTGTTTTTCACTCTTCTTGACCACATCGCTGTCAGGATCGGCACCAGTATCGAGGTAACGATAACCGAAGTAGCGACCAGCGCCGTGGCGGCCGGGGCGATAGGTTTGAACTGCGGGACCATTTCGGCAATCAGTACCGGCGTCGCTACGGCAGCACCCGCGGAACTGGACGCGGCGATACCTGCGGTGCCATCACCGCCGCCGATAAATTTGTCGGCGAGGATCAGCGGGATACCGGTGATCACAATGACTGACACGCCCAGCAATATGCCTAACAGACCGGTTTGTGCAATGACGCTCAGGTTGATGGTGTTACCGAGGGCGAAAGCGAAGAACGGGATCAGCGTTTGTACCGCTTTGCTGAAGAACTCGCGCAGTTCAGGATCCAGATTGCCTAAGCCAAAACCGACCAGGAATGGCAGCACCGCGCCAACGAAAACATGAGGTTCAAAGGACGCAATCCCTGCTGTGCCCAGGATGACCATCGTCATCAGCGGGCCGGACTCCAGAGACATCAGGACGAAAGCCCCCGCCTCTTCTTTGGTGCCGTATTGCTGCATTACTGAGGCATACAGGCCGCCGTTGGTCATGTCCATTGCGGCGACCAGCGCCAGTACCGAAAGCCCGGCGAAGAAACCAAACTCCACGCCATTTTCCGGCATAAACCGTGATGCTATCGCCGCCACAACCCAGGCGACCGCGATTTTCGTGACCACCAGCGTGCCTGACTTACGCAACACGGTTCCGGTTGCGCTCAGTTTGATCGAGGCTCCCATGCAGAAGAACCACACCGCCAGAATCGGTACGGTGCCGGTCATCAGTCCGTTAGTGAAAGAGCCAAAATATTTGCCCGAATCAGGCGCGAAGGTATGGCACAACGCACCAAGAAAGAGAGGCACTAACATCATTCCGCCAGGAATTTTTTCTATCGCTCGTTTAATGTGCATATTTTTTCACCTGATTAGAAGTAACGGACCACTGAATGCCGCTACGTTATCCATTTATCAGGTGTATAAAAGTGACTCGCCTCATAAATTGAAACGATGTTTCTATTTTTTAGATCGGTAGTTTTATTAATTTATTCCGTCAATATTTAATTTCGGAGCGCAATCACATTTTCAGATTTTTATTATTCAGAAGGTGTCTGTCAGAAAACAAAAAACCCGCAGCAGTCGCCTGTGCGGGTTCGGTATGGCTGGAATGAAAATCAACTGATTGACGTTGTTCCGAAAGCCTGGCGCCAGTCGGCATCAAATTTTTCGACGGCCGCCTGCACTGCCGGTGTATCGAGCAGTTGCTCAGCGACATCGACCGGCAGAGTGATTGACTGACAACCGGCCAGCAGACAATCCATCGCCTGGCGGGGCGTTCTGAAACTGGCCGCCAGCACTTTTGCATGTGGCGCATGAAGATTCAGCAGGGTCTGCAACTCCTTCACTACAGCAATACCATCACCGCCCTGCGCGTCCAGACGGTTGACGTAAGGCGCGACATATTCAGCCCCTGCCAGTGCCGATAATAACCCCTGACCCGCCCCGTAAACGGCGGTGCCGAGGGTCGGGATATTCATCCCTTTCAGTTTTTTAATCGCGGCCAGACCTTCACGGGTTACGGGGACTTTTACCACTAAACCAGATACGCGCTGCGTCAGTAACAACGCTTCAGCTACCATCTTTTCAGCATCAGACGCCATCACCTGCGCGAATAATTTGCCATTACCGCCCAGCGCATCCCGCAACGCAGGCAACACTTCCCACAGCGATTTACCTTCTTTCGCCACAATGCTGGGATTTGTCGTCACCCCCTGCAACGGCAATATGCGTGAAAGACGTTTGACCGCAGCCACATCAGCAGTATCGAGATACAACTCCATAACCCTCTCCTTAAACATGTGAGCAAATGCAAAGTTCAGTGAGTGTACGCCTGCAAGCAGAAGATTTGTTGATCATCATCAAAATCACTTTCGAATGAAAGCATGTAAATTACGTAAGAAGAAAAAGACACAAAGGAGTGTCGAGATGATTTTCAATGTGCAGCGTTATTCCACACATGATGGCCCCGGGATCCGCACGGTCGTTTTCCTTAAAGGCTGTTCGCTGGGATGCACCTGGTGCCAGAACCCGGAAAGTCGCTCCGCCAGCCACGATATTTTGTTCGATACCCGCCTGTGCAGCACTGGCTGTGACTATTGCGCGCAGGTCTTCCCACATGCAGTCAGTGTTGAGGATGGCAGGATCCGCGTCCGGCAGGAAAATTTTACTGCGGCAGATTTATGTCAGATAGAACAAACCTGCCCTTCCGGCGCGCTGAGCGTGTGCGGAAGTGAGGCAGATGTCGATGAACTGATGCAGCAAATTTTGCGTGATAAACCTTTTTATCAGCGTACGGGTGGCGGCGTCACGCTTTCCGGTGGCGAACCTTTTATGCAGCCGCAGATGGCACAAACGTTACTGCAACGCTGCAAACAGGAAGGTTTGCACACCGCGGTGGAAAGCTGTCTGCATGTGCCGTGGAAATACATTGAACCCTCACTCGGTGCGCTCGATCTGATGCTGGCCGATTTAAAACATGTCGGGGATGACCCCTTTAGACGCCTGACCGGCGGCTCGGTAAAACGCGTGATGGATAATTTTCGCCGTCTGGCCGCTGCAGGACAACGGCTTATCGTACGCGTTCCGTTAATTCCTGATTTCAACGCTGACCGTGCGTCCGTCCGGCAGATTGTGGATTTTGCCGCTGAAGAAACCGGCTGCGAAGCCATTCACTTTTTGCCGTATCACACACTTGGCATCAATAAATACGCCCTGCTCGGGCAACCTTATCTGGCTCCGCGCCAGCCGTTAAATGCCCCTGACCTGCTGACGTTTGCCGAAGAATACGCCGCACAAAAAGGGCTATGTTCACAGTTAAGAGGATAAGAATAATGACCCAGCTGAATCTGAATACCCTTTCCGCCCGGATCCGCTCACACAAAGATGCCCTGATCCATATCGTAAAACCGCCGGTCTGTACTGAACGCGCGCAGCATTACACGCAGATTTATCAGCAACATGCCGACAAGCCGCTGGCGGTGCGTCGCGCCCTGGCGCTGGCTGAACATTTGCGCCAGCGAACTGTCTGGATCAAGCATGATGAACTGATCGTCGGGAACCAGGCCAGTGAAGTCCGTGCCGCGCCGATTTTCCCGGAATATACCGTCGGCTGGATCGAAAGTGAAATCGATGCGCTGGCGGACCGGCCGGGCGCGGGTTTTGCCGTCAGCGAAGCCAACAAAAAAGTTCTGCATGAAATCTGCCCGTGGTGGCGTGGTCAGACGGTTCAGGACCGTTGCTACGGGATGTTTACCGACGAACAGAAAGCGCTGCTCGAAAGCGGGATCGTGAAAGCTGAAGGGAATATGACGTCAGGAGACGCGCATCTGGCGGTGAATTTCCCGCTGCTGCTGGAACTCGGGCTTGACGGTTTACGTCATAAAGTGGACGAACGTCGCAGCCGCATTCAGCTGACAGACTGGGAAGATCTGCATAAAGAACAGCTGCTGAAGGCCATTGATATCACCCTGACTGCCGTGAGCCATCATATTATGCGCTTCGCTGAGCTGGCGCGTGAAATGGCAATTTCTGAAACCCGCGAAAACCGCCGTGCGGAATTACTGACCATGGCAGCGAACTGCGAAGTGATTGCCCACCGGCCACCCGAGAATTTCTGGCAGGCGTTGCAGTTATGCTATTTCATTCAGCTGATTCTGCAGATTGAATCCAACGGACATTCCGTTTCGTTCGGGCGTATGGATCAGTATCTGTATCCGTTCTACCGCCGTGATGTGGAACTGGAACAAACGCTGGAACGCGGCCAGGCGATTGAGCTGCTGCAAAGCTGCTGGCTGAAACTGCTGGAAGTGAACAAAATTCGCTCCGGCACACACTCAAAAGCGTCGGCAGGCAGCCCGCTTTATCAGAACGTCACCATCGGCGGCCAGACGTTGCATCACGGCGTGGCGGCGGATGCGGTCAATCCACTGTCTTACGCGGTGCTGGAATCCTGCGGACAACTGCGTTCTACCCAGCCGAACCTCAGTGTGCGTTATCACGCCGGTATGAGTAATGATTTCCTTGATGCCTGCGTACAGGTGATCCGCTGCGGCTTTGGGATGCCTGCGTTCAACAACGATGAAATCGTCATACCTGAATTCATTAAGCTGGGCGTCGAAAAGCAAGATGCTTATGATTATGCAGCCATTGGTTGTATCGAAACCGCGGTCGGCGGCAAATGGGGATACCGCTGCACCGGCATGAGTTTCATCAACTTTGCTCGTGTCATGCTGGCGGCGCTGGAACAAGGCAAAGACGCGAAAAGCCATACTCGCTTCCTGGCTCAGGAACGCGGTCTGTCGCAGGGTAATTTCGATAACTTCGAACAGGTCTTTGCACAGTGGGATGAACAGATCCGTTATTACACCCGCAAATCAATCGAGATTGAATGCGTGGTCGATACGGTGCTGGAAGAAAACGCGCAGGATATTTTATGTTCCGCACTGGTCGATGACTGCATTGAACGCGGCAAAACCATCAAGCAAGGCGGCGCTAACTATGACTGGGTTTCCGGTTTGCAGGTCGGTATCGCCAATCTGGGTAACAGTCTGGCGGCGGTGAAAAAGCTGGTCTTCGAACAGGGAACTATCGGTCAGCAGGAACTGGCTGAAGCGCTGGCTTCCGATTATGAAGGGCTGGATGGCGAGCGTCTTCGTCAACGCCTGATTAACGGCGCAGAGAAATATGGCAACGATCATGACGGCGTAGATAATCTGCTGGTACGCGCTTATCAGTGTTATATCGACGAACTGTCGAATTATCACAATACCCGCTTCGGACGCGGCCCGATTGGCGGCACGTATTATGCGGGCACATCGTCAATTTCCGCCAATGTGCCTTTCGGGGCAGCCACCACAGCAACGCCGGATGGTCGCAAAGCCTTTACCCCGCTGGCCGAAGGCGCAAGTCCGGCATCGGGTACCGATCATCTTGGTCCGACCGCCGTATTTAACTCGCTGGGTAAATTGCCGACCGAAGCAATTCTTGGTGGTGTATTGCTGAACCAGAAGCTCAATCCGGCATCACTGGAAAACGAAAATGACCGCCAGACGTTAATGCTGATGCTGCGGACTTTCTTCGAGGAACATCACGGCTGGCATGTTCAGTACAATATTGTTTCCCGCGAGACGTTACTGAAAGCCCGTGAAGAGCCGCAGAACTATCGTGACCTTGTGGTTCGCGTGGCCGGATATTCCGCGTTCTTTACGGCCTTATCGCCGGAGGCTCAGGATGATATTATCGCCCGTACTGAACACTCACTTTAATGTTCTCAACTGATATTTCTTTTTTTTGGGCGGTTCCGGCCGCCCTTACTTTCGGGCGATTATGAACGACAGACAACAAATTATTCTGCAATGGGTAAATGACAAACAACGTATCAGCGTCTCTGAGTTATCACAGATTTGTCAGGTATCCGAAGTCACGATCCGCCATGATCTGACCCAGCTGGAGCAGCGCCATTATCTGCGCCGTGCCCACGGTTTTGCCGTCGCGATCCAGACTGACGACGTGGATACCCGCATGATGTCGAATTTCGCACAGAAACAGAAACTGGCGAGATTTGCTGCATCATTGATTCAGGACGGAGAAACTGTGTTTTTCGAAAGTGGCAGCAGTATCGCCCTGCTGGCGCAATATCTTGCTGACAAAAAGAATCTGACCGTGATTACCGTCAGCAGTTATGTGGCGTCATTATTGAAAAGTATGCCGTGTGACGTGGTTCTGCTGGGCGGAATGTATCAGAAAACCAGTCAGACCGTGGTTGGCCCGCTGACCAGACTGTGCCTGCAACAAATGAATTTCAGCAAGGCGTTTATGGGGATTGACGGTTTCACAGAGGCAACAGGTTTTACCGGTCGCGATATGCTGCGCGCCGATGTAGTGAATGCGGTGGTGGAGAAAGGGGCGGAAAATATCGTCCTGACCGATTCCTCTAAATTCGGCCAGATCAATCTCAATCCGCTCGGCCCTGTCAGCGCATTCAGCAGGGTGATCACTGACGATAAATTGTCACCCGAGTATCAGCAACTGCTTTCTGCGGCTGGCATTCAGGTCAGCCTTGTGGGCTGACCTTTGGCATCAAAAGGTTTACTGCCCGTAGTTTACTGCCCGTAATAAGCGTTTTTTCCATGCTTGCGAAGATAGTGCTTATCTAAAAGTTGCGGCTGCATATCCGGCAGCTGCGGCGATAACTGACGTGAGAAAATCCCCATATACGCGATTTCTTCCAGTACGACGGCGTTATGTACGGCGTTATCTGCGTCGGTTCCCCAGGTAAACGGTCCGTGTGAATGCACCAGAACCGCCGGGATATCCGCCGGTGACAGGTTTCTGTCCGCAAAGGTTTTGACGATCACTTCACCGGTTTCCCATTCGTAACGCCCTGCAATCTCCTCTTCCGTCATCCGGCGGGTGCAGGGAATATTGCCGTAGAAATAATCCGCATGAGTGGTGCCCCAGGCAGGAATGTCCAGACCGGCCTGCGACCAGATGGTCGCGTGGCGCGAATGCGTATGAACAATACCGCCCGCTTGCGGAAAATTGAGGTACAGCACCCGATGGGTATCGGTATCCGAAGACGGCTTTTTACTGCCTTCTACGATTTTGCCGGTTTCCAGTTCCACCACCACCATGTCGTCCGCGCCCATGTGGTCGTATTCCACGCCCGAAGGTTTAATCACGACCAGCCCGAGCGCACGGTCAACAGCGCTGACATTCCCCCAGGTAAAGGTCACCAGATTGTGGCGCGGAAGTGCCAGATTGGCCTCTAATACCTGCTCTTTAAGTTGTTTCAGCATCTTGGTTCCCTCATATTGCGATGCTTTATTGTCTGAGTCGCGGGGGTGTGCAGGTATGGGGCAAATCGCTAAAGAGTGCGTACAGATCTGCTGCAAACGCAAAAGTGCCAGCCGTGCGAGATGAGGGATGAAATGTCGCCAGCTTTAGTCTTTTGTGCTCCGGTGACGCTTCACGCTGGTGAATTAAGATTATTCACCTAGTGAATGAATGGTGGTTTCACTATTTTAATTCAACGGATGCAAAAGTGCGTCCGGATGATACGAAATATAAATAAAGGTTCGGAACAGCCAAAAAATTTATTAGTAGTGTGAAGGATCACAAGGTGAATTTCGGTGATAACGCTGCAACTTACCTATACTTATAAATGATGCTGAACGTTAATCCTTTGAGGAAGATAACTATGATGCTCGTAAATAAACGCGTTGCCAGTATTGCACTGGTTCTGACTCTTGCGATGTCTGTTACCGCCTGCGGTAACTGGTCTAAACGTGACCGTAACACGGCAATTGGTGCCGGTGCCGGTGCACTGGGTGGTGCGGTTCTGACTGATGGCAGTACTTTAGGTACATTAGGTGGCGCAGCAGTCGGTGGTATTGTGGGTCATCAGGTCAGCAAATAAAAACAGAATCAAAAAACAGAAAGACGCTGCGCTGTCGACCGGCGCAGCATCTTGTTTATATCAGCCTTCTTTACATCAGCCTTCTTTACATAAGCTCAAGTACATTAGCTTAAGTACATCAGCCGCCAGCCAGCTTCACTTTCATTCCTTTCGCTTCCAGCAACTGTTTCAGCAGGTCACGTTTATCGCCCTGGATCTCAATCACGCCCTCTTTCACCGCCCCGCCGCATCCACATTTCTTTTTCAGTTCTGCCGCGAGTTTTTCCAGTGCTGCATCATCAAGATCAACGCCGGTGATCAGACACACGCCTTTGCCTTTACGACCGCTGGTCTGGCGCTGAATACGCACAATACCGTCACCTTTCGGGCGCGCGACGACGGCCTTCGGTTCATCAATCCTGCCGCTGTCGGTTGAATAGACCAGACGGCTGTTGTTGTCATTGCTCATACGACTCCCTCTTAACGCAGTGATGCGCGGATATCACGCAGGGTCTGCGCCGGATCGGCGGACTGCGTAATCGGACGGCCAATCACCATGTAATCCACACCGGCTGCCAGCGCTTCCTGCGGGGTCATGACGCGACGCTGGTCGTCAGCTTTACTGCCCGCCGGACGAATTCCCGGTGTCACCAGCTGGAATGCCTGCCCCAGCGCAGATTTAAAGCGCGTCGCTTCCTGAGCAGAACACACCACGCCGTCCAGGCCACAATCGCGGGTCAGACGGGCCAGACGCTCGGCGTAATCCGCAGGTGAAAGTGTAATGCCCAAATCCGCCAGGTCACTGCCTTCCATGCTGGTCAGCACGGTCACTGCAATCAGCAGCGGTGCATCTTTACCAAAGGGTGCCAGTGCTTCTCTGGCTGCGGTCATCATGCGCGCACCGCCGCTGGCGTGAACATTCACCATCCACACGCCCAGATCCGCCGCAGCGGCAACGGCACGTGCGGTAGTGTTAGGAATGTCGTGGAATTTCAAATCCAGAAAAACGTCAAAACCGCGGCTTTGCAAATCTTTGACCATCTGCGGACCAAAATGCGTGAACATCTCTTTGCCCACTTTCAGGCGGCAATCGCGGGGATCAATCTTATCGGCATACGCCAGCGCAGAGGATTTGTCGGCATAGTCAAGTGCGACAACAATAGGTGATGTATTTAAGTCGTTGTTGTTAGTGTTATTTTCAGACTTCATATCGTCAGCCTCTTGTGTGAATTCAAATCAGTAAGGGGAAATAATTTTTTTGCCGCCCGCATTTTACATGGCAAGACGCTGAATTCACAGCTACACATAATGTGACAGATTTATTAAATTTTTGTGAATCACTAGACGATGCAACAAGGCTGGCATAGCTTGTTACTTTTACTCTAAGGAAAGGCTGAAAAATGAGTGAGATAACAACCCTGACTGTCAAAATCCCGGTTGAATTAAAAGAACTGATTAAAAACGCCGCCGCTGACGCAGAACATTCATTAAGCGCAGAAGTGGCAGCACGCCTGGAACAGAGTTTTAATCCTGCTGCGCCAAAAAGCAAAAAGGCCGCCAAAGCGACCGAACACGAGATTGATAACCAGCATCTGGCGGAAGAAAGCGAACCTGCCCTGACCGCCAAAGAAATCAAGAAATTGCGTACCTTACTGAGCACGCGTAAGACGAGCACCAAGAAGAAGTAAGTTTAAACACTGCCTAAGCTTCCCCCTGATGATTCAGATTCAAGGGGGAAAGCTATTGGCCGTCCAGTCCTCTTATAGGCTTGATCGTGGCCCATCCCCGGCATGACGGGCAATGCCAGTACAATGAATGCGCGGTAAAGCCGCATTTGTGGCAACGGTAACGCGGCTTGGTACGGATTTGCTCGCCTACCATGTCGCGCAGTAAGACCAGACTTTCCTTCGCACGGCCCTCTTCCGCATCCGCCAGATGGTAATCCATCAGATGATGAAACACGCGCATCGTCGGATGGCGTTGCAGCTGACGGTTAATGTAGTTCTGCGCCGTCTCACGCCCTTCCTCATTATGAATGATTTCCGCCAGCATCAGCTCCGCAGCCGCACCGGTATTTTCATCCACACAACGTTTGAGGAACTCAGCCCAACCGAGAGTATCTTTCAGGTGCTGATAGCATTCCTGGAGCATCGGCAACGCTTCACTGACCAGCTCTTTATCCTGCTCCAGCACGCGCTGCAAGGCTTCTGTCGCTTTGCGGTATTCACCCTGCGCCAGCAAAATTCGCCCTTGCATAATAGAGACGCGGGCGCAGAGCTTATCCGCAGCAGCCGCTTTTTTCAGCAGCCCCATCGCTTTATCAAAATCATCGGCAACGATCGCCTGCAAGGCCAGTTCGCACCAGAAATGCGCGATTTCTTTACGGCGATTTTCTTTACCCAGTTTGACCAGTCGCTCAGCCACGTCGATGGCATTTTGCCAGTCGCTGGTCGCCTGATGGATGATCAACAGTTGCTCAAGCGCAAACAGCTGGAAATCCTGCTCTTTGACCAGCTGATTGAACATGTCTTCGGCGCGGTCATAAAAACCGGCAGCCATGTAGTCACGTCCCAGTTGCTGGACGGCAAGCAGGCGTTGTTCGAAGGTCAGTGAGGCGCTTTCCATCAGTGACTGGTGGATGCGGATTGCGCGATCCACTTCGCCACGGGAGCGGAACAGGTTACCCAGAGTCAGGTGCGCTTCGACTGTGCTGCTGTCCTCTTTTAACATCTCAAGGAACAGGTCGACCGCTTTGTCCTGCTGATTGGAAAGCAGGAAGTTAACCCCCGCTACGTATTCACGCGACAGGCGGTTAGCATTTTCCTGTTTATCCTGCTGAGAACTTCTGCGCCCCATGTACCAGCCATAGGCGGCCGCAACGGGCAACAACAGAAACAGCAGTTCTAACATAGAGGATTATTCCTTGCTGACATCATAAGATGCTGCTGGCGGCGTAACGACAGCCGCAGGCTCAATTTGTTGTTCAAGACGTTTGATTTTACGTTGCGCGCGCCCAAGTGACAGACGGACGCGAAGATAGAACAACCCGCAAATGACCCAGCCGAGGATAAAACCGGTGGCAAACAGCACGGCAAGTAGTGTGGAAACGCGATAGTCACCCTGCGCCAGCAAATAGTTAAAGGTCACAGTCTGATCGTTATGGGCACCCAGAGTGATAGAAATCACAACGATGACCAGCAAAAATAAAAAAATCAGCAGATATTTCACATTCGTTCCTGTAATGCCGGATGTTCCGGATGAATTATGCCAAAAACTCTCGTCCCGACCTAATAAGTTAGCATTTCCGAACAAAGCTGGGAAATATTGCAGTGGCTTTAGATGCAGTCTGTATCAACTTCGACCAATTTTAAAGACTATATCCGAAGTTACGCATATTACTGCAATCAGGCCAATAAGAAGTATATGGGGATTCAGTACGGGGAATTAAAGGGGCCCGGCGAGCGCCCCTTTTGGTGACAAACACTTATCTGATTTTCCGGTCATTCGCGCTCACGAATTTCCTGATTTTCTGCCGGCGGTGGCGTCAGCGGGCCGACGTAACGTTCGGTCAGCCAGCAGGCCACCGTCACCAGTATCCAGCTGATCCCCACGGATGCCAGCAGGTCACGCGGCCAGTGCATACCCAGCATCAGGCGGCTGCCCATAACCACCACTGCCCACACCATCAGCACCGTGACCGTTTTGTAGTGCTTACGGCGCCATAACAGCCCGATACCTAACAAAGCCCAGGTAGCCGCAAACATGGTATGACCGGAAGGAAATGCGTATCCGGTATCGTTCTGCCAGCTTTTGTTCAGCCAGTGCGGGATTTGCACGTTATCACCCAACACTTCTTTCACCTGAGCGCTGCGCACTTTCCTTTTCTGGGCGTAAAAATCCTCAACGTCCATATGATGGTCAGTGCCCAGCCACGCCACATAGGGCCTCGGCTCACGGACTTCCCCCTTGATGTAATCTTTCGCATACTGCCCGACCAGCAGAGAGGCGATGATAATCAGGCCCAGTCCGATGGCGGGTTTAAGCCGAAAACGCAGACACCACAAAAACCAACCACAAAGGATCACTGTGGTGATAATTCCCCACGGCTGACTCACGGTTTCAGTGACCCAATACAACGGGCGCAACACGGCCGGATTTCCTCCCGGCACCCAGAGCCAGCCGCTTATCCATACCGCTGCGGGCATCAGCATTAAAATTACAGCCCCGAGAGCGGTGCGTTTGGCGATATCAAACATAGTTGTCCTTTCCGTCAGTCGTAAAAAAGAATTGGAGTGTAGCAACGTTGTCACTGCATCACATTCTCAACGCTTCAATTGTTGAGGATGCAGTTATAATTCATATCTTATTAACTAATCGTTCAAATATTCCCGCTAAAATGAACAGCAAACTGTGGCAAAATGGTGCCCTGTCATGATGGAAAGGCACCGATTCCCTATCCACAGGCCGCATCTGAACGTAGGATGCGCATCAACAAGTAAAATACTCACTGTGAATCAAGACTATTTGTGGTTTTTTTGGAGCGTAAAATGCAGCTGAAACGGGTGGCAGAAGCCAATCTGCCAACACCTTGGGGCGATTTCCTGATGGTGGGTTTTGAAGAATTGGCCACCGGGCACGACCACCTGGCGTTAGTTTTTGGTGACATCAGCGGTGAAACACCCGTTCTTGCGCGAGTTCACTCTGAATGTCTGACCGGTGATGCTTTATTCAGCCTGCGCTGTGACTGTGGTTTTCAGCTCGAAGCAGCACTGAATCACATTGCTGAGGAAGGCCGCGGTATCCTGATGTATCACCGTCAGGAAGGGCGTAACATCGGCTTGCTCAATAAAATCCGTGCTTATGCGCTGCAGGACAAAGGCTACGACACCGTCGAAGCCAACCACCAGCTCGGGTTTGCCGCTGACGAACGTGACTTCACGCTGTGTGCGGACATGTTCAAACTGCTCGGCGTGGATTCCGTTCGCCTGCTGACCAACAATCCGAAGAAAGTCGAAATCCTGACAGAAGCCGGGATCCATATTACCGAACGCGTCCCGTTGATCGTGGGCCGTAATCCGGAAAACGAGCGCTACCTGTCGACCAAAGCGGCCAAAATGGGTCACCTGCTCGATAAGTAACGGCTCTATAGTCCGATGAAAATATTAAGGGCACCTTAAGAAGGTGCCCTTTTTTATGGCAGAAGGTCAGGTATTACAGCATTTTGCGGATCACATAATGCAGAATGCCGCCGTTCTGGAAGTACGTCAGCTCATTGCCGGTGTCGATACGACAGCGGGCATTGACCGTTTCTTTATGCCCGTCTGCATAAACGATATGCACCGCGACGTCCTGCCCCGGCGTCAGGGTTTGTAATCCGCTGACACTGATCTGCTCGTCGCCGGTCAGTTTCAGCGTTTTACGGGTCACACCCTGCGGGAATTCGAGCGGCAGAATCCCCATCCCGATCAGATTCGAACGGTGAATACGTTCGAAAGATTCGGCGATAACGACACGCACGCCAAGAAGACGCGGTCCCTTTGCTGCCCAGTCACGGCTTGAACCCGAACCGTATTCTTTACCCGCAATCACCGCCGTCGGCACACTTTCATGCTGATAACGCATCGCGGCATCGTAAATCGCCAGCTGATCCTGCGAAGGAATATGACGGGTATAACCGCCCTCCACACCCGGCACCATTTCGTTTTTGATACGGATGTTGGCGAATGTACCGCGCATCATGACTTCATGGTTACCACGGCGTGAACCATAAGAGTTAAAGGCTTTTGGTTCGACACCATGCTGTTTGAGATACAGCCCCGCCGGGCTTTCCGCCTTAATATTACCGGCTGGTGAAATGTGGTCGGTAGTGACGGAGTCCGCCAGAATCGCCAGAATACGGGCATCTTTGATGTCTTCGAGCGCATCCGGCTCGGCTTTCATATCACTGAAGAACGGCGGATGGCGGATGTAAGTGGAATCTTCCTGCCAGGTGTAGGTCGGCGTGCCGTCAACCTGAATCGCCTGCCAGCTAGCATCTCCGTTGAAGACTTCGGCATATTCTTTGTGGAACATTTCCGTCGTCACCTGCCCGACCGCATTGGCAATGTCATTAGCAGAAGGCCAGATATCTTTCAGGTACACCGGCTTGCCGTCTTTGTCCTCGCCGAGCGCATCGGTCGTCAGATCGACATTCATATTCCCCGCCAGCGCGTAAGCCACCACCAGCGGAGGTGATGCCAGCCAGTTGGTTTTAATCAGCGGATGAATACGTCCTTCGAAGTTACGGTTACCGGAAAGCACCGCACCGACCGTCAGATCACCGGCTTTAATCGCCGATTCAACCGGATCTGGCAACGGCCCGGAGTTACCGATACAGGTTGTACATCCGTAACCCACCAGATTAAATCCGAGTTGTTCCAGATACGGCATCAGACCGGCGGCATTAAGATAATCGGTCACCACTTTAGAACCCGGCGCCAGCGAGGTTTTCACCCACGGCTTGCTGGTGAGACCTTTTTCTGCGGCATTTTTGGCCAGCAAACCGGCCGCCATCAGCACGCTCGGGTTCGAGGTGTTGGTACAAGAGGTGATGGCGGCAATCACCACCGCGCCGGTGGTCAGGGCATAATGCTGGCCGTCGAGCGTGAACGTCTCTTTATCGCTGCGCCCCGCTTTGCTGTTGCCCAGTTCAAGTTCCGTCGCCGCTTTAAACGCTTTGGGAACGTTGGGCAGTGCCACGCGATCCTGCGGGCGTTTAGGCCCGGCCAGACTTGGCTCGACTTCCCCCATATCCAGCGCCAGCGTACTGGTAAACACCGGCTCATCACCGGCATTACGCCACAAGCCCTGAACCTGAGAATAGGCTTTCACCAGTTCGATTTGCTCGTCGCTGCGGCCACTGAGTTTCATGTAACTCAGGGTGACGTCATCCACCGGGAAGAATCCGCAGGTGGCACCGAATTCAGGCGACATATTGGCAATGGTGGCGCGGTCGGCCAGCGGTAAGTCAGCCAGTCCGTCACCGTAGAATTCGACAAATTTCCCCACCACCCCGTGTTTGCGCAGCATCTGCGTGACCGTTAACACCAGGTCAGTCGCGGTGATACCTTCGCGTAATTTACCGGTGAGTTTGAACCCGACAACATCCGGGATCAGCATGGAAACGGGTTGTCCGAGCATGGCCGCTTCGGCTTCGATACCGCCGCAGCCCCAGCCTAAAATGCCCAAACCGTTGATCATGGTGGTGTGCGAATCGGTGCCGACCAGTGTGTCGGGATAGGCGACCGTTTTGCCATCCTGTTCTTCATACCAGACGGTTTGCCCGAGGTACTCAAGGTTGACCTGATGACAGATACCGGTGCCGGGCGGGACTACGCGGAAACGGTTGAAGGCTTTTTGTCCCCAGCGCAGGAACTGGTAGCGCTCATTATTACGCTCCATTTCGAGGCGGACGTTTTCATCAAAGGCCTGATCATCACCAAATTCATCGACCGTTACGGAGTGGTCGATAACCAGATCTACAGGCGATAACGGGTTTACCTGTTCGACGTTACCGCCAAGCCGTTTGACCGCCTGACGCATCGCCGCCAGATCGACCACGGCGGGAACACCGGTGAAGTCCTGCATCAGAACCCGCGCCGGGCGGTAAGCAATTTCCCTGTCCGCATGGCCGGTTTTCTGCCAGCTGACCAGTTCCTGTAAATCACTTTCCGTGACCGTGTCGCCATCGACATGGCGCAGCAGATTTTCGAGTAACACTTTGAGGGATTTAGGCAGGCGCTGGATATCACCCAGCGTTTTGGCTGCGAGTGGCAGGCTGTAGTAGTGGAACTCCTTGTTCTGGACCGCCAGCTTATCCAGACTGTTCTTGCGAATAGACGACATAGCTTCTCCTTTAGCGCTCAGCGTGGCCTTAAGGAATAACCCGCTGGCTTATAAGTGCATAGTTAAAGATAACACAAATAATTGTTAACATTCCGATAACAGCTCAAAGTGTTCAACAGGCAAAAAAAATCCCGCGGCATCATCAGAGGCGGCGGGACTGGCGGTCAGCAAAGAAAATGTTGCGGTTTATTTCACCGGCAGTTTGATGTCTTTAAACATCTCTTCGATATCTTCGTTAGATCGCAGGGAAATGGCCGAATCCACCACATCGCGCGTCAGATGCGGCGCAAAGCGCTGGATAAAATCGTACATGTAACTGCGCAGGAACGTACTGCGGCGGAAACCGATTTTAGTGGTGCTGTAGGTGAAGATATCGCGCGCATCGACGGTGACCAGATCCGGATCTTGCACCGGATCCACCGCCATACTGGCGATTACTCCGACGCCGAGCCCCAGACGTACATAAGTTTTGATCACGTCGGCATCGGTGGCGGTGAAAACAATGCGTGGCGTCAGACCGGCACGGTTGAACGCCGTATCAAGCTCTGAGCGGCCGGTAAAGCCAAAGGTATACGTGACGATAGGGTAAGCGGCCAGTTCTTCGATGGTGACTTTCTCTTTGCCCGCCAGCGGATGATCCGGCTGAACCACGACCGCACGGTTCCAGTGGTAACAAGGCAACATCACCAGGTCATCGTAAAGATGCAGGGCTTCGGTGGCGATAGCGAAATCCGCATTCCCTTTGGAAACGGCTTCAGCAATCTGAGTCGGAGAACCCTGATGCATATGCAGCGAAACGCGCGGGTAACGCTCGATAAAGCCTTTAATCACGTTCGGCAGGGCATAACGTGCCTGCGTGTGCGTGGTCGCCACATACAACGACCCTTTGTCCGGATAAGTGTGCTCGCCAGCCACGGCTTTGATGGCATCCACTTTAGACAAGACTTCACGGGCAATACGGATAATTTCCTGCCCGGCGGGAGTCACCTGCGTGAGATGTTTGCCACTGCGCGAAAAAATCTGGATCCCCAGTTCATCTTCCAGCATGCGAACCTGTTTACTGATACCCGGCTGCGACGTGTACAGGCCTTCTGCCGTCGAACTGACGTTCAGATTGTGATTAACAACCTCTACGATGTAGCGCAGTTGCTGCAATTTCATATCTCATACCACCCTGGTTTCAAACCCTGTCGCCATCCCTGTTCATCCGTTGGCTGAACAGTCTGGAAATGATTTTTTTATCGACTACCGGAAGTCTGTGAACGCACCGTTTTTATGCCCCAGACGCATTAACTTATTACTTAAGTGCATAAGAATAAATTTTATATAACAATTATATCAATTATTAACGTCATGTATACCCGAAGAACATAACGATAATCGCGGTCTGTCGCAGACTGATAATAAAAACACGCAGAACTCAGCGATGATAGATCTTAATGCAATAAAAAAACCAGCCCGGAGGACTGGTTTTTTACAACTGCGCAACAGGATGCAGTCATTCGGTTATCGCCTAAATAATTCAAAATTCAGGAAGGCGGCAAACTCTGGCATCCCCGGTCACAGGGCTAACCCTGTGACCGGGGTGACTGAGCGCAGCCAACGCATCGGCAAGTTGAAGTATGACGGCGATAATTATTTTTTGCCTTCGACCCATTTACCATCAACAAAGAACGCCGTCCAGCCAGTGGCTTTACCGTCTTTCTCAGAGGAAACGTACTGCTGCTTGGTCTTACGGCTGAAACGTACCATCGATTTATTGCCTTCCGGGTCAGCGACTGGCGCATCGGCCAGATAGCTCAGTTTTTCCGGCAGACGATCTTTAAAGCGTTTCAGTTCTTCCACCAGCGGCGCACGGGTTTCGCGCGATTTAGGGAAAGTATTGGCCGCCAGGAAGACACCAGCCGCACCATCACGCAGAACGAAATAGGCGTCTGATTTCTCACACGGCAATTCTGGCAATGGAACCGGATCTTCTTTCGGCGGTGCAACGTCACCGTTACGTAAGATCTTACGGGTGTTTTTACACTCGTCGTTGGTACAGCCCATGTACTTACCGAAACGCCCCATTTTCAGGTGCATCTCAGAACCACATTTCTCGCACTCAACGATCGGGCCGTCATAGCCCTTAATGCGGAACTCGCCCTGCTCGATTTCGTAGCCATCACATTCCGGGTTATTACCGCAGACATGCAATTTACGCTGATTGTCGATGAGATAGCTGTCCATCGCCGTGCCGCATTTGCCGCAACGACGTTTCGCACGCAGCGCATTGGCTTCGGCTTCGTCGCCTTCCAGAATGTTGAGCACTTCAGCATCAGCAATCAGGTTGATGGTGGTTTTGCAGCGCTCTTTCGGCGGCAACGCATAACCGGAACAACCCAGGAACACGCCGGTGCTGGCGGTGCGGATCCCCATCGGACGGCCACAGGTCGGGCATTCGATGCTGGTCAGTACCATCTGATTCGGGCGCATACCGCCTTCCTCAGGATCTTTCTCGGCGGTTTCTAACTGCTGGCTGAATTCACTGAAGAATTCATCGAGAACCGCTTTCCATTCCGCCTTGTTATTAGCGACCTGATCCAGCCCGTCTTCCATGCGTGCGGTGAAATCGTAGTTCATCAGTTCGCGGAAGTTTTCTTCCAGACGATCGGTGACGATTTCGCCCATTTTCTCGGCATAGAAACGACGGTTTTCAACGTGTACGTAACCGCGATCCTGAATGGTCGAAATGATCGACGCATAAGTAGACGGACGGCCAATGCCACGTTTTTCCAGCTCTTTAACCAGTGATGCTTCGCTGAAACGCGCAGGCGGTTTGGTGAAGTGCTGAGTTGGCAGCAGTTGTTGCAGCTCCAGTTCAGTGCCCACTTCAATCGCCGGTAAGGTTCTGTCTTCGTCGCCTTTACGCAACGCAGGCATCACCTTGGTCCAGCCATCAAAACGCAGCGTACGGCCTTTGGCACGCAGGGAATAATCACCGGCTTTAACCGTCAGTGTGGTGGAATCGTACTGAGCTGGTGTCATCTGACACGCCACAAACTGGCGCCAGATCAGCTGATACAGACGCTGTGCATCCGCTTCCATATCTTTCAGCTGTTCGGAAACAACGGCCACATCAGAAGGACGAATCGCTTCGTGCGCTTCCTGAGAGTTCTCTTTGTTGCTGTACTGCAGCGGGGCTTTCGGCAGGTATTTATCGCCGAAATTCTCGCCAATATAGCCGCGTACCATTTCCACCGCGTCCTGGCTCAGGTTGGTGGAGTCAGTACGCATATAGGTAATGTGACCGGCTTCGTACAGACGCTGGGCCATCATCATGGTTTTCTTCACACCAAAGCTCAGACGCGTACTGGCCGCCTGTTGCAACGTAGAAGTAATGAACGGCGCACCCGGTTTGCTGCTGGTCGGTTTGTCTTCACGGTCAACCACGGTGTAGCGCGCTTTCTCAAGCAGCGAGACGGCTGCGTGAGTCTGTTCTTTATTCACCGGCTTGAACGGTTTTTCCAGGTGATGCGTAACTTCCATTTGCAGGGCGGTTTCTTTCTTCGCCAGCAAATCTGCATGCAACTCCCAGTATTCTTCCGGCACGAACGCTTTGATTTCTTTCTCGCGTTCCACCACCAGACGCACTGCCACGGACTGAACACGGCCAGCGGATAAACCACGGGCAATTTTCTTCCACAGCAGCGGGGACACCATGTAACCCACCACGCGGTCCATAAAGCGACGCGCCTGCTGAGCGTTAACACGATCAATATTCAGTTCGCCGGGTTCTTTAAAGGCATTCTGAATCGCGTTTTTGGTAATTTCGTTAAATACCACGCGGCTGAAACGTTTGTCATCACCGCCAATCACTTCCCGCAAATGCCAGGCAATCGCCTCTCCTTCGCGGTCAAGGTCGGTTGCGAGATAGATGTGGTCAGCTTTTTCCGCTAACGCTTTTAACTCAGCAACAACCTTTTCTTTACCGGGAAGTATTTCGTATTGAGCAGCCCAGCCATGAAACGGATCGACGCCCATGCGATTAACCAGCGCAGTTTTCTCATCCTTTTTTACTTTTTTCTTTGTTTTTTCTTCGGTTGAGACGGCGGTTTTTTTAGCAGCGGATCCACTGGTCGGTAAATCACGGATATGACCGACGCTGGACTTAACCACGTAGTCATTTCCTAAATATTTATTAATCGTTTTGGCTTTTGCCGGGGACTCAACTATTACGAGAGCTTTGCCCATAATTACCTTTACCTGAATGATTCTTCATCAACTGAAGAAGATTTTGTCTAGTTATGCCGCGGCACAATATCACGTCTTTTTTTATATTGCGGCAGTGAGTCAGAACGTCAACTCATTTCTTTAAAAGAAGGAGCGAACTGACTTCCAGAGGTTCAAAACACTGATTCTGCAAGGGATTAACCAGACAGGGCTCAGCAGAATGCGCCCATTTTTATGTCAAATAATGACCAAGCGTAAACAAAACATTCCACCTGAAGCCACAAAATCCCACACTCTACCTGATTAAAATCGTCACGCAAACTAATTAACACGTAAACGCTCTTTTCGCCAATCCGTGCAAACTCTTGACTGTTTAGTACAAATAACAATCAACCGTTCAGGTGGATTACCCACAGCAGATTTGCGGTTTTCTCCGTCGCGGGATTACAATAACGTCAGCAATTATAGTGGGGAGTAAATATCATGCACGAAAATACATCGGCAATTAGTCGCGAAGCTTTACTGGTCGAGGCGAATAAGGTTATCCGTGAGCACGAAGATTACATGCACGGAATGCTGGCGACAGACGTTGAGCAGAAAGGCAATGTGCTGGTTTTCCGCGGGGAGTTTTTCATGGATGACGACGGTTTACCGACCAGAAAAACCACGGCAGTATTTAATATGTTTAAACACCTGGCGCATCTTTTTTCAGAAAAATACCATCTCGTCGATTAAGCGTAAAAAAAGACTAATAAAGGTTAACGTTACCGATTAACTCTTGCAGTAAATCGGGACAATAAAAAAGGGACAATAAAGTCCCTTTTTACTCTTAATGCTCAGCCAGAACGATTTATGCCCCGCCAGATCAGGCGTTACAATAACGGCTTCTGACTGCGCTGCAACCAGCGCAGGAACAGACGATCCGCGCTTTCTGCTGCACTGCCGGTAAACAGGTCCATCATGCGTTTGCGACGGCTGTAACGCACCGCGATCACTTCATGATTTTTCATTTCGGCAATCAGCAAATCATCACTTGTACCGATCGCATCAATCAGACCATTTTCTCGTGCCTGTGTACCGAACCAGTGTTCGCCGGTCGCAACCGCATTAATATCGAGTGAAGGACGGTTTTGATGTACAAACTCCTTGAACAACACATGCGTTTCGTTCAGGTCTTCACGGAATTTCTCGCGCCCTTCCTCGGTGTTTTCACCCAGCAACGTCAGCGTCCGTTTGAACTCACCCGCCGTATGCAACTCAATATCAATGTCGTTCTTTTTCAGCAAACGGTTGAAGTTAGGGATTTGCGCCACAACACCGATGGAACCGATGATGGCAAACGGCGCGGCAACGATTCTGTCCGCCACGCACGCCATCATATAACCGCCGCTGGCCGCCACTTTATCCACGGCAACGGTCAGGCGGATCCCGCTTTGACGCAGGCGAACAAGTTGTGAGGCCGCAAGGCCATAGCCGTGTACCACCCCGCCCGGACTTTCGAGGCGCAGCAGCACTTCGTCTTCCGGTGTCGCCACCGCCAGAACCGCCGAAATTTCTTCACGCAGCGACGTGACTTCGTGGGCGTCCATACTGCCTTTAAAATCGAGCACATACAGGCAGGGTTTGCTTTTCGAGCCACCGGTTTTTGCCTGCAGTTTTTTCTGTTTGGCTTCCGCTTTGTCTTTTTTCTTCAGTTCCTTGCTGCGAATTTTCAGCTCTGCAGGATTCATACGCGCACTGCGCATTTCACGTTGCATTTCGCGGTATTGTTCGCCTAAGTCGATCAGCTGTAACTCACCTTTGCTGTGAGATTTACGGTGACGAAGGCCAATCACCAGAATTATCAGTGCGCCGATGGCGATCACTACAGTCACAACTTTGGCCAAAAACAGCCCATAAAGAGAAAGTAAATCCACAAAACCGCCTTATCTATGTGGTCATAAAACCGTGGTCAGAAAGATGTTGAACATTCTAGACAATCGTCGCTGCGGCGTCTTGTTTGAATATGACATTGTCAATCGTACGTAAAACTGAGTGCGCCGGTGTTCCAATTTTGTTACAAAAGAACTGTCCGTTTTTCGGTTAATCATTGAAACTCATGCCCATTTGAGGCATACAAGCGGTGATCACTGCCGAAACACCCCAAATTTTCGCCACAATGTCGGACTGCGGTTGAGCGCAATTTCTCCCGTTCCCGGCATTTTTGATATTAAGAGCGCCAGATATGATGACGGCCATTTGCCGCCATATCGCGCCCCCGTATAAGAGGACTGACTGTGCATTACCATCCTAAATCTGATTTGCTCAACAACCGCATTATTCTCATTACCGGCGCCGGCGACGGCATTGGTCGCGAAGCCGCCCTGACCTACGCCCGCTTCGGCGCGCAGTTGATTTTGCTGGGTCGCACTGAGAGCAAGCTGGCCAGCGTGCAGCAGGAAATTGCGGCAAGAAACCTGCGCCCGGCTTTTATTTATGCACTGGATTTACTGACCGCCAGCCAGCAGGATTGCCAGCGCGTTGCCGATCAAATCGCGCAATGGGTACCACATCTCGACGGCGTTTTACACAATGCAGGCCTGCTGACTGAGATTACGCCGATGGCCGAAATTCAGCTGCAGGACTGGATGAACGTGATGCAGGTTAACGTGAATGCAACCTTTATGCTGACGCAGGCGTTACTGCCGCTGATGCTGAAATCCGCCAGTTCTTCGCTGGTCTTCACCACCTCCAGCGTGGGACGCGAAGGCCGCAGCGGCTGGGGTGCCTATGCCGTGTCCAAATTCGCTACCGAAGGCATGATGCAGGTGCTGGCTGAAGAGCATAAGCATACCGGTTTGCGCGTCAACTGCATCAATCCGGGCGGTACGCGCACCAGCATGCGTGCCTCGGCGTTCCCCGATGAAAACAAAGATAAACTCAAAACACCGGCCGACATCATGCCGTTGTATCTTTACCTGATGGGCGATGACAGCCGCCGTAAAACCGGTATCAGTTTTGATGCCCAGCCGGGGCGTAAAGCCGGTCCGGCAGAATAATCACGGAGTCACTGATGACCGAAGATCGCCACAAGCAGCGCCAGCAAAAGCTGAAAGAACAGGTTGATGCACGTATTGATGCTGCCAAAGAACAACGCGGCATTCTGATTGTGTTTACCGGCAACGGTAAGGGCAAAACCACGGCGGCCTTTGGTACCGTCACCCGCGCCGTCGGGCATGGTATGCGTGCGGCAGTGATCCAGTTTATCAAGGGTGAATGGCCGAACGGCGAGAAGAACCTGCTCGAGCCGCACGGCGTGGAATTTCAGGTGATGGCGACCGGTTTTACCTGGGAAACGCAGAATAAAGAAACCGATACCGAAGCCTGTCAGGCCGTCTGGCAGCACGGAAAACGCATGCTGGCCGATGCCTCGTTGGATCTGGTGGTGCTCGATGAACTGACCTACATGGTCAGTTTCGGCTATCTGGATTTACAGGATGTGGTGGACGCGCTAAATGCCCGTCCGGCGCACCAGACGGTGATTATTACCGGACGTGGTTGTCATCGTGATTTGCTGGAAATGGCCGATACCGTCAGCGAACTGCGGCCGGTAAAACATGCGTTTGACGCCGGTATTATGGCGCAACAGGGCATCGACTGGTGACGCCCTGTTTCACCGGTTAAAGCTCAATCTGACATTCTGCCAGCGTCGCCATTTCGTTATGAATCGCGCAGGCGGCATCAATCAGCGGTAACGCGAGCGCCGCGCCGCTGCCTTCGCCCAGCCGCAGGTTCAGATCAAAATATGGTGTCAGGCCCAGTGCTTCCAGCGCCAGCGTCGCGCCCTGCTCTGCCGAAAGATGCGAAGGAATGAGATAGGGTTTCAGCGCAGGCGCAATCTGGCATGCCGCCAGCGCTGATGCGTAAGAAAGAAAACCATCCAGTACCAGCGGAATACCAGCAGCTGCCGCTCCAATCATGGCACCCGCCATCGCCACCAGTTCAAAGCCCCCCACTTTCGCCATCACATCCAGCGCATCTGACGGGTCAGGCTGATTGACCGCAATGGCTTTTTCCACCACGCTGATTTTATGTGCCAGTCTGTCCGGTGGCAGATTCGCACCCAGTCCGACGGTTTGCGCAGGCTGAGCACCGGTCAGCACCGCCACCATCGCCGCTGCGGGCGTGGTGTTTGCCATACCGAGTTCGCCGACAGCCAGCAGCGATAATCCGCTTTCAGCTTTAGCGATCACTCGTTCTGCACTCCAGATCAGCAATGACTCAGCCTGTTCGCGCGTCATCGCCGGGCCGGTGGCAATATTTCCCGTTCCCTGCGCGATTTTATGGTTGAGCGTGCCGGGAACATCCGGGCCAATGATCCCGCAATCAATCAGCGTAACCTGCGCACCGGCCGCTCTCGCCAGCACGGAAACCCCGGCTTTTCCCTGCACAATATTCACCGCCTGAATGGCAGTTACAACCTGCGGAGACGGCGTGACACCTTCCTGCCACACACCGTGATCGGCAGCCATCACCAGCACTTCTTTGCTCGGAAAATGCAACGGCTGATTGCCACGAATAGAGGCCAGCTGGATCGCCAGTTGTTCCAGGCGGCCAAGGCTGCCCAGCGGTTTAACCAGACTGTCGAGCCGTTCTGCCGCCTTCTGCGCGGCCTGTGTATCAGGTTCAGCAATCTGACGGAGGATATTTGCCAGCGAAGCCATCGGGTTGTCCTTACGAGTTTGAAAAGTTAAATACCGCTGTCGTTAAAACGCTGGATCACACAAGCGCCATGACTGAGATCGATTTCACACAGACAGCCCTGCTTAAACGGGAAGCGCCACATGTCGGAGGGTGCCAGTTTGAGCATCATCGCCAGCAACAGGCTGAGTGAACCCTGATGCGCGACGATCGCTAACCGGCTTTCCTGTGGGCGCAAATGCAGCTGCTGCAAAGCCTGGCGGATACGCAGGGTGAAATCTGTAAAAGATTCGCCCTGCGGGACATCGGCCTTTTGCCAGTCCTGACACCAGGCCTGATAACCTTCAGCCTGCGAGGCTTCCAGCTCCTTGTGATGGCGCATTTCCCAGTCGCCAAACGCCATCTCTTGCAACAGAGGCTGAGTTTCCATCATCAGTTCGCGTCCGTGAGCAATTATCGCCGCCGTATCGCGGCTGCGGCGCATATCGGTGTGGATCAGCGCATCGAGTGGCACAGAAGCCAGCTGGCGGCCGACGTGCTGCGCCTGTCGCTCACCTTCAGCAGTCAGCGCAATGTCGCTGCTGCCGCAAAAAACGCCGCTTACGTTAGCCTGAGTTTGTCCGTGCCGTATCAGATACAGTTTCATTATTTTGTCCTTTATCTCAGTGCCATAGCAGGAAAAACAGGAAGACCAGTTCACTTAATTCGCACGCTGCCCCCAGGGTGTCACCGGTCTGACCGCCAATGCGGCTGGCAACAAAACGCCGGAAGCCGAAGACAAACAGCAGCGTCACCAGCAATGCAAACAGGGATGATAACCCGCCGATGAACAACACGAGCGCCGTCATCAGCAGCAATGTGACACCGAAGCGCCCTTCACTGATTTTACCGATAAATAAATTGCCCATTCCCGATTCGCGGGCATAAGCCTGACGGTACATCATCACCGCCATCATGCCCCGCCCGACAACCGGCGTGACGATAAGAAGCGCCAGCACCGGCAATCCGTCCGCACTCATCTGATAAATCAGCGCTGTCCGCAGTACAACGGCTACAATCAGCGCCAGCGCGCCATTAGTGCCGATGCGGCTGTCGCGCATGATTTCAAGGATCCGCTCGCGGCTGCGTACCGAAAACAAACCGTCGCAACTGTCAGCTAATCCGTCGAGATGCAGACCGCCGGTCAGCATAATGTGCGCGATGACAACGGCGATTGCCGCGACAAGCGCGCCGACATGCGGCATGACAGTCCACCATACCAGCGCGGTAAGTAAACCCATCACCAGTCCGACCAGCGGAAAACAGACAATCCCGCGGGAATACTCTTTCAGATCAACGCCGTCGCACCATCGTTCCTTCACCGGAATGCGGGTAAGGAACTGCAACATCGCCAGAAACTGCCGCCAAAAAGCCATAATAAATTCCCTTTTCTGAGTGGTTTTATTCCGATGTTTTTACCGGTAGCGGAATGCCTGAGACAATCAGGTAAACGTCGTCCGCTGCGGCGGCCAGTTGCTGATTTACCCGCCCGGCGATATCACGAAAACGCCGCGCCAGCAGGTTGTCCGGCACGATACCCATGCCCACTTCGTTGGTGACAATAATCACTTCGGATTCAGGATGTTGCGCAGCTTCCATCAGCTGTGCAACTTGCGCAAAAATGTGCTGTTCTATCGCGTCAAAATCCATTTCTTCCGGCGGTGTTTCACCGGCAATATCAAACAGAAGATTGGTGATAAGCGTCGTGATGCACTCGATAATAATGGTCGGAAACTGCGCCTGATGCGCACGCACAACATTACCCAGGTCACGATAGCTTTCAAAAGTATGCCAGTGAGCCGGACGTTGTTGCTGGTGATAACGGATGCGCTCCGCCATTTCGGCATCGGTCACGACCGAGGTGGCGATATACAGCACCTCGCCGCCACGTTTTTCAGCCACCTGCTCGGCAAAACGGCTTTTGCCGCTGCGGGCACCGCCGGTGATCAGCATCATAATCGGCTCCATGCTTTCTGTTGGTTAATTCAACATTCGTCAGAAATGACGTTATGCCCTGAATTTTGAGCAAAAAAAACCGCAGTCACTGACTGCGGTTTATGAGCATAGACGCAAGTGCATCGCTTGTCAGCGATTAACCCCGTTTTGCCGGTCCGGTTGCGCGACGTGCCGGTGCAACCTGAGTGTGGCGCTTAACAGCACGACGGATCTGGTTAGCTTTCACACGACGACGGTCACGTTCAACCGGCAGTTTGCTGACGGTTTCTTCGGTCATATCGACCAGTGTGCGCAGATAGTTGATGTCTGGCAGATCCAGCTCTTTATAGCCGCCACGAGGCAGGCCTTTAGGCAGGTTCAGGTCACCATAACGCACGCGGATCAGGCGACTGACCTGCACGCCAACGGCTTCCCACAGACGACGAACTTCGCGGTTACGCCCTTCTGTCAGGGTCACGTTGTACCACTGGTTCAGGCCTTCGCCGCCCTGGAATTTGATCGAGCGGAATGCCGCAGGACCGTCTTCCAGCTGCACGCCACGGCTCAGTTGTTTGATTTTTTCATCATCAACCTGACCGAACACACGTACGGCATATTCGCGTTCAACTTCACGGCTCGGGTGCATCAGGCGGTTAGCCAGTTCACCGTCGGTGGTGAATAACAGCAGGCCGGAGGTGTTAACGTCCAGACGCCCTACCGCAATCCAGCGTGAACCGCGCATTTTTGGCAGACGGTCAAAGACGGTCGGACGGCCTTCCGGATCACTGCGCGTACACAACTCGCCTTCCGGCTTGTAGTACGCCAGCACGCGGCAGACAGTGTCCTGAGATTCCATCACTGACAGAACGTGGCCATCAAGACGAATTTTGGTGCCGCCGGTGACTTCCACGCGGTCGCCCAGCGTAGAAATTTTACCGTCAACGCTGACGCGGCCAGCCTGGATCATCGCTTCAACTTCACGACGTGAACCGTGGCCTGCACGCGCCAGGACTTTTTGCAGCTTTTCGCTTTGTCCTTCGGTGCTGTCCAGTGCGTTCTTCGGCTTCTGGTATTTCACTTCTTCTTCTTCGCCGTTTTCATCAAACAGCGCTTCAGCTTTAGGTTTGGTACCACGCGGTTTTAGCGGCGCGCGAGGTTTTTCACCACGGGCATTTTCCGGACGACCCGGTTTGCCTGTACGTGGTTTTTCAATACGGGAGTTTTCGGTGCGTGAATCGCCGCGGCCTGCGTCAGAACGTGGTTTGTCTGAACGCGGCTTGTCGCTGCGTGGTTTATCTGTACGTGGTTTGTCAGTACGTGGCTTTTCGCCGCGCTTTTCAGCCCGTGACGGTTCCGGACGGCTTTTAGCTGCGCCGGAATTTCTGCCACTTTTTGGCTTGTCACCAGATGGACGTGCCGGTTTGGCTTTATCGCTGGTGTGCTTCTGGGAATTATACTTCTCGCTCATTGAGCAGCCTCATTTGTCGCCTTCACAGGCGTCGGGGGGAGCCGGCAGCATGACGTGATTCGCCATCTGCCCGCCAAAATTCAGTTATTGCGTAGTGATACAACGACTTACAAAAAAGTCAGCCCGCCATTATACACATTTATCAGTAATTTGTATCCCGCTAAGGACGTTACGGGCTGATTATTTTTCAAACAAAATGCAAAAAATGGCTCACGGGAAGATCAGCGGAAAGGTGCCGGATCGCCCGCGCCTTCACGTATCACTTCCGGTGACGCTTCGGTCAGGTCAATCACCGTCGTCGGTTGCTGACCGAGGGATCCGCCGTCAATCACCAGATCAACCAGCTTGCCTAAATTATCCTTGATGTCTTCCGGATCAGATTCTGCAAAGTCATTGCCCGGCAGCATCAGCGTGGTGGACATCAGCGGCTCACCCAGTGCATCGAGTAATGCGACAGCAATCGGGTTTGATGGCACGCGCAGACCAATGGTTTTACGCTTCTCACTCATCAGGCGACGCGGCACTTCTTTGGTCGCTTTCAGAATGAACGTGTAGTTACCCGGCGTGTTATTTTTGATCAGACGAAATGCCGAATTATCCACGTAAGCGTAAGTGGACAGCTCAGAGAGATCACGGCACATCAGAGTAAAGTTGTGGTTTCCGTCTAACTGACGGATGCGGCAAATGCGCTCCATCGCGTTCTTTTCTTCCAGACGACAACCCAGCGCATAGCCAGAGTCCGTCGGATAAACGATCACATTGCCCTTGCGCAGCAATTCGACCGCCTGATTAATCAGGCGTGGCTGCGGATTTTCAGGGTGAATATAAAAATATTGACTCATTGTTCCCTCTTAATTCTTCTTCTGCGGTCGGGCTTCAGACCAGTTCAATTTCAGGCTGTTTCCCGGCGACCGGCCAGTGTTGCCATACCGGTTCAACGCCTGCGGGAAGCCAAAGTTTGCGCCCCAGCTCAATCCACGAACAGGGCTGATGAAAATCAGACCCCTGCGAGGCGAGCAAATTATAGTCACGGGCGTAAGCCGCCAGTTGCGCACGCTCATTGGGTGCCTGCTGACACTGCGCGACTTCCATCGCATCGCCGCCCTGTTCCGCAAAGAACGCGAGCAGGCGTTTCAGCCATTTTGTGGACAAGTCATAACGCCCCGGATGGGCGACCACGGCCTGTCCGCCAGACTGATGAATCGCATCAATCGCTTGTTCTATTGTACACCACTGTGGCGGAACATAGCCGGTCTTGCCTTTGGCGAGGAATTTTTTGAACACCTGGGCGATATTATCAGCCGCACCGAATTCCACCAGATAGCGGGCAAAGTGTGCCCGGGTGACGGCACCACCATCGGCCAGACGCAACGCGCCTTCCCATGCACCTTCGATACGCGCTTTCGCCAGACGACGGCCCATTTCCTGCGCACGTTGCTGACGTAAATCGGCCTGCACTTTCAGCAGTTCGATCATCGCCGGATGCAAAGGGTCGATGCCCAGCCCGACGATGTGAATTTCATGGTTTTCCCACAATGTAGAAATTTCAACACCGTTCACCAGTTGCAACGGCAGCTGATTTTCAGCAATGGCTTGTGCCGCCCGCGCCAGCCCTTCCGTGCTGTCGTGATCGGTGATCGCCAGAACGCCCACCCGCATTTCCACCGCACGCGCGACCAGTGCTTCAGGCGTTAGATAGCCGTCCGACGCCGTGGTATGGCTGTGAAGATCGTAGATCGTGAATGCAGTGCTGGGGGTCTGATCGTCTGCTGAAGATGAAGTGTTTACGGGTAAAGTCGTCGTCACGTGGGGAATTAACCTGTTTCTGAATGCAGCGCCCATCATAACGCGTTAGGGCTTTTCACGTTAGGGATGATTTTCACCTGAACGTGATGCACTGCAACGGTGCGATAACACTTTTTGCACAATACAGCCGCACCACGGCCGCACTAAAGCGGGGAAGTGCATGAAAAAGAGGGTTGACTTTACATCCCTGAACTAGTTTACTAGTACGCAAGTTCACGGGACAGTTCAGAAATGAACAGCGTGACAAACCGATTCAGAAAGCTTACGTTTTAAAGACGTTAGCTTCATAAACAAACAAGAGTGTCTGATGATGAAAACTCACATGATGGCGGTTCTCAGCTGGTGGCGTACTTCCCTTTGGCGGGCGGAATAATCACGCATAGCTGTCATCAGACGCTGCAAGATTTCCGAAGCCCGCATAATGCGGGCTTTTTTGTGGCCGTCTATTTGAAATCTGTTTTACAGAAACGTTAAAAAATTTCAGGAAGCAAAATGACTATTCAGAAACCACGATTAGAATTGCTGACCGCAGAAGGATGTTATCGCAGCGACCCGACGGCCATTTTCCACCAGCTTTGTGGCGCACGCCCGGCTACGCTGCTGCTTGAATCCTCAGAAGTGACCAGCAAAGAAAACCTGAAGAGCCTGTTGATTGTTGACAGCGCCCTGCGCATCACTGCGCTGGGTTCCCGGGTTTCCATTCAGGCACTGACCCCCAACGGCGCGTCTTTACTGTCACTGATTGACGCCGCATTACCGGCTGAAATCCGCAATGATGTTCGTCCGAACGGTCGCGAACTGAGCTTCCCGGTGATTGACCAGATGCAGGACGAAGATGCCCGTCTGCGTTCACGTTCCGTATTTGACGCACTGCGTAGCATTCTGACCTCAGTTGAAACGCCTGCGGATGAGCGCGAGGCGATGTTCCTCGGCGGTCTGTTTGCTTATGACCTGGTCGCCGGTTTCGAAGATTTACCGCAACTGCCTTCTGATCAGCGCTGCCCGGATTTCTGTTTCTATCTGGCAGAAACCCTGCTGGTGCTTGACCATCAGAACCGCTCCTGCCGTCTGCAGGCCAGCTTGTTTACCCCATCAGCTGAAGAGAAACAGCGCCTGCACGAGCGTCTGGAACAGTTGCAACATCAGCTGCAATTACCGGCGCACGCCATTGCGCATCAGAGCGTGCCGGAAATGCAACTGAGCGTGAACCAGAGTGACGAGGTGTTCGGCGCCGTTGTTGAAAAAATGAAAGTGGCGATCCGCGCCGGTGAAATTTTCCAGGTCGTGCCTTCACGTCGTTTCTCACTGCCATGCCCTGCTCCGCTGGCAGCTTATGAAACGCTGAAAAACAACAACCCGAGCCCGTACATGTTTTTCATGCAGGACAACGATTTCACGTTGTTCGGCGCATCGCCAGAGAGCGCGCTGAAATATGACGCGACGAATCGCCAGATCGAAATCTATCCGATTGCAGGCACCCGCCCGCGCGGTCGCCGTGCTGACGGTTCACTGGATTTAGATCTCGACAGCCGTATCGAACTGGAAATGCGTACCGATCATAAAGAACTGGCCGAGCATCTGATGCTGGTGGATTTAGCGCGTAACGATCTGGCGCGTATCTGTGAGCCTGGCAGCCGTTACGTCGCCGACCTGACCAAAGTTGACCGTTATTCTTTCGTGATGCATCTGGTGTCCCGCGTGGTCGGCACACTGCGTCATGACCTCGACGTGCTGCATGCTTATCAGGCCGTCATGAATATGGGCACGCTGACCGGCGCACCGAAAGTTCGCGCCATGCAGCTGATTTCCGCCTCCGAGCAGACACGTCGCGGCAGTTACGGCGGCGCGGTTGGCTACTTCACCGCTCACGGTGATTTAGATACCTGCATCGTGATCCGCTCAGCCTATGTCGAAGACGGCATTGCCACCGTGCAGGCAGGCGGCGGCGTGGTGCTGGATTCCGTCCCGCAAGCTGAAGCCGACGAAACCCGTAATAAAGCCCGTGCAGTCCTGCGCGCCATCGCCACCGCCCACAATGCGAAAGAGGTATTTTAAGATGGCCGATATCTTACTCATCGATAACATCGATTCCTTTACTTACAACCTCGTCGATCAGCTGCGTTCAAGTGGTCATAACGTGGTGATTTACCGCAATCAGATACCGGCTGACGTGATTATTGAAAAACTCAGCCAGCTGGAAAAACCCGTGCTGGTGCTTTCTCCGGGTCCGGGTACGCCTTCCGAAGCGGGCTGCATGCCGGAACTGCTGAAACGTCTGCGCGGCCAGTTACCGATTATCGGTATCTGCCTGGGTCATCAGGCGATTGTCGAAACCTACGGCGGATTTGTAGGTCAGGCGGGTGAAATCCTGCACGGTAAAGCGTCTTCTGTTACGCATGACAACGAAGCTATGTTTGCCGGTATGAACAACCCGCTGCCGGTAGCACGTTATCACTCGCTGGTCGGCAGCCAGATCCCCGACGGTCTGACCGTTAACGCCCGTTTCGGCGACATGGTGATGGCAGTGCGTCACGAAGAAGATCGCGTTTGCGGTTTCCAGTTCCATCCGGAATCCATCTTAACTTCACAGGGCGCCCGTCTGCTTGAGCAGACACTGGCCTGGGCTTTGGCGTAAGGAGAACTGTCATGAAAACGCAAACTATTCCCGGCATTCTCGAAAATCTGTTTCGCGCTCAGACAATGACGCAGGAAGAAAGCCAGCAGTTATTTACCGCCATCGTGAATGGCGAACTGGAACCGGCGCAGCTGGCCGGTGCATTAATCAGCATGAAAGTGCGTGGCGAACAACCGGCTGAAATCGCCGGTGCCGCCAAAGCGTTGCTGGCACACGCGGAACCGTTCCCGCGTCCTGATTATCAGTTCGCTGACATTGTCGGCACCGGCGGCGATGGCACCAACAGCATCAACATTTCTACCGCCAGCGCCTTTGTGGCCGCGGCGTGTGGCGCTCGCGTGGCGAAACACGGCAACCGCAGCGTGTCCAGCCGTTCGGGCTCGTCGGATTTACTGGTGGCGTTTGGTATCCGTCTGGATATGCCAGCGGAAGAATCCCGCGCCGCGCTGGATGACCTGAACGTGTGTTTCCTGTTCGCACCGCAATATCACACTGGTTTTCGCCATGCGATGCCGGTACGCAAAGCACTGAAAACCCGCACGCTGTTTAACGTGCTGGGTCCGCTGATTAACCCGGCACGTCCGCCGCTGGCGCTGATTGGCGTGTACAGCCCGGAGCTGGTGCAGCCGATTGCCGAAACATTGCGTGCGCTGGGATATGAGCGTGCGGCAGTGGTTCACGGCGGCGGAATGGATGAGGTTGCTATCCACGCAGCCACACAGGTTGCCGAGCTGAAAGACGGTAAAATCACCACTTATGAACTGACGCCGCAGGACTTCGGTCTGGATAATTATCCGATTGAATCCTTGCTGGGCGGCGAGCCGGAAGAAAACCGTGACATTCTGGCACGCTTATTACAAGGTAAAGGAGATCCGGCCCATGAAGCCGCGGTAGCCGTCAATGTGGCGATGTTACTGCGTCTGTTCGGTCAGGAAGACTTAAAGCAAAATGCACAACAGGCTTTGGCCGTCATGCGCAGCGGTGAACCTTACCAGCGCGTGCTGGCATTGGCAGCAAGAGGATAAGTGATGCAGCAGGAAACCGTGCTCCACAAAATTGTACGCGACAAGGAAATTTGGGTCGCGGCACGCAAAGAACAACAACCGCTGGCCAGCTTTCAGAACGAAATAACTCAGAGCCAGCGCAGTTTCTACCATGCCCTGCAAGGTGCAAGAACGGCCTTTATTCTGGAGTGTAAACAAGCCTCTCCGTCGAAAGGGAAGATCCGCGAAAACTTCGATCCGGTAGAAATCGCCAGTGTTTATAAAGACCATGCGTCCGCCATTTCAGTATTAACCGATGAGAAATACTTCCAGGGCAGTTTTGATTTCCTGCCGCTGGTCAGCAAAACCGTCACACAGCCGGTGCTGTGCAAAGATTTTATTATCGACCCGTATCAGATCCACCTGGCCCGCTTTTATCAGGCCGATGCGATTTTGCTGATGCTGTCAGTGCTGGATGATGACCAGTACGTTCAGCTCGCCGCCGTCGCTCACAGCCTGAATATGGGCGTACTGACCGAAGCGAGTAATGAAGAAGAACTGGATCGCGCCGTTAAGCTGAAAGCGAAAGTGGTCGGTATCAATAACCGCGACCTGCGCGATTTATCCATCGACCTGAACCGCACCCGTGAACTGGCACCGCGCGTTCCGCACGGCATGACGGTCATCAGTGAATCCGGCATTAATACTTACGGGCAAATTCGTGAGCTCAGCCGCTTCGCCAATGGTTTCCTGATTGGCAGCGCGCTGATGTCAGAACAAGATTTGTCCGCTGCCGTGCGTCGTGTGCTGCTCGGTGATAATAAAGTCTGCGGCCTGACCCGCGCTGAGGACGCCAAAGCGGCCTACGACGCCGGTGCCATTTATGGCGGACTGATTTTTGTCGAAACCTCACCGCGTTTCGTCACACAAACGCTGGCGAAAGAAGTGCAGAACGGCGCGCCGCTGAAATATGTCGGCGTGTTCCGCGATGAAACCGTCAGCACAGTGGTACAAACCGCAGAGATTCTGAAACTGACCGCCGTGCAACTTCACGGCGATGAGAGCCAGGCCTATATCGATGAACTGCGCGCAGCGCTGCCGGAAGCCGTGCAGATCTGGAAAGCGCTGAGCGTCAAAGAAACATTGCCCGCGCGCGACCTGAACCACGTGGATCGTTACGTGCTCGACAACGGCAAAGGCGGCACCGGTTATCGTTTCGACTGGAGTAAACTGGCCGGTCACGATCTGAGCAATACGTTACTCGCCGGTGGCCTGAGCGCAGATAACTGTGTTGAAGCCGCACAGCTCGGTTGTGCAGGTCTGGATTTCAACTCCGGTGTTGAAAGCGAGCCGGGCATCAAAGATGCCGAAAAAATTACCGCCGTATTCCAGACATTGCGGGCGTACTAAGCCGCACGCAATGACGCAAAAATTGACAGACAGGACGGAATAACATGACTTTACTTAATCCCTACTTCGGCGAATTTGGCGGCCAGTATGTTCCGCAAATTCTGATGCCTGCGCTGGTCCAGCTGGAAGAAGCCTTTGTCAGTGCACAGCGCGACCCTGAGTTTCAGGCTGAATTTATTGATTTGCTGAAAAACTACGCAGGTCGCCCGACGGCGCTGACACTGTGCAAAAACCTCACCGCCGGTACTAAAACCAAGCTGTATCTTAAGCGTGAAGATTTGCTGCACGGCGGCGCGCATAAGACTAACCAGGTGTTGGGTCAGGCATTGCTGGCAAAACGCATGGGCAAAACAGAAATCATTGCTGAAACCGGTGCCGGCCAGCACGGTGTGGCATCGGCTCTGGCCTGCGCCCTGCTCGGTCTGAAATGCCGCATTTATATGGGTGCCAAAGACATTGAGCGTCAGTCGCCAAACGTGTTCCGTATGCGCCTGATGGGTGCGGAAGTGATCCCGGTACACAGCGGTTCATCCACGCTGAAAGATGCCTGTAATGAGGCACTGCGTGACTGGTCAGGCAGCTATGAAACAGCACACTACATGCTGGGCACCGCAGCAGGCCCGCATCCGTATCCGACTATCGTGCGCGAATTCCAGCGCATGATCGGCGAAGAAACCAAATCCCAGATGCAGGAACGCGAAGGCTGTCTGCCGGATGCGGTGATTGCCTGCGTCGGTGGCGGTTCCAATGCCATTGGCATGTTTGCAGATTTCATCGACGACACCAGCGTGAAACTGATTGGGGTTGAACCGGGTGGTCTGGGTATCGAAACCGGACAACACGGCGCGCCGCTTAAACACGGTCACGTCGGCATTTATTTCGGCATGAAAGCGCCAATGATGCAGACGTCTGAAGGTCAGATTGAAGAGTCCTACTCGATTTCAGCCGGTCTGGATTTCCCGTCTGTCGGCCCGCAACACGCCTTCCTCAACAGTATCGGCCGTGCAGAATATGTGTCGATTACCGATGATGAAGCGCTGGATGCCTTTAAAGAATTGTCCCGTCATGAAGGGATTATTCCTGCGCTGGAATCCTCACACGCGCTGGCTTATGCGTTGAAACTGATCAAGGAAACGCCAGAGAAAGAACAAATCCTGGTCGTGAATTTGTCAGGTCGCGGCGACAAAGACATTTTCACCGTACACGACATCCTGACTGCCCGGGGAGAAATTTAATGGAACGTTATCAGCAATTATTCAAGCGTCTGGAAAGCAAAAAAGAAGGTGCATTTGTTCCTTTCGTTACGCTGGGCGATCCGGGCGTTGAGCTTTCCCTGTCCATCATCGACACGCTGATTGAAGCGGGTGCGGATGCGCTGGAACTGGGGATCCCGTTCTCTGACCCGCTGGCTGACGGCCCGACGATTCAGAATGCTAACCTGCGCGCTTTCGCAGCGGGTGTGACACCGACGCAGTGTTTCAATATGCTCGCACGCATCCGTGAAAAGCACCCGGACATTCCGATTGGCCTGCTGATGTACGCCAATCTGGTGTTCCACAACGGTATCGAAACCTTCTATCAGCGTTGCGCTGAAGTGGGCGTCGATTCTGTGCTGGTGGCCGATGTGCCGTTTGAAGAATCCACGCCGTTCCGCGCCGCTGCATTGCGACACGGTATTGCGCCAATTTTCATCTGCCCGCCAAATGCGTCGGATGACTTGCTGCGTGAGATTTCTTCTCATGGTCGCGGCTACACCTATTTGCTGTCCCGCGCTGGCGTTACCGGTACGGAGAAGCGCGCGCTGACGCCGCTGAATCACATGGTTGATAAGTTGCGGGAATACAATGCTGCGCCACCATTGCAGGGCTTTGGTATTTCTGAACCTTCACAGGTGAAAGAAACGCTGGCCGCAGGCGCAGCCGGTGCGATTTCCGGTTCAGCGACAGTGCGTATCATCGAAAACAACCAGCATCAGCCTTCTGAAATGCTGGCTCAGCTTTCCCGCTTTGTCAGTGAAATGAAGGCCGCAACCCACGCATAACCTTCTCTAAAACAGAACCTCAGTCATACAGTGACTAAGGTTCTGTTTCTTTTAATTTCTTACTTTTTTTTACCCCGCTTAATTTGTATTACCCATTTCAATAATCCAAACTAAAATTACTCTGCAGATCAATGATACTGTACGTGAGAGAGATATCATCTGCTCAGTTAAACGTTTGTTTCTTTTGGTTTTATAACAAATCATGGAGAGTTATTTTATGAAGCTATTCAAAACATTGTCCGCATTCTGCATGGCAGCCGTTGTGGTCATGGCCGTTGCCGCTTGTGCACCGACTAAAAAATCAGAAGGAACCGGTGGTTACATCGATGACACTGTTGTCACGACAAAAGTAAAATCAGCCCTGCTGGCCGATAAAACGATTAAATCCACTGAGATTAGCGTCGAGACCTTTAAAGGCCGCGTGCAGTTAAGTGGTTTTGTGACGTCAACAGCGGATGCAAACCGTGCGGTAGAAGTGACGCGTGGCGTTGCAGGTGTACGTTCGATTGAAAATGATATGCGGGTAAAATAAGCCCGCAAATGCGGTAAACTGAAAAGCGAAGAGGCGCCGAAGCGCCTCTTTTTTTGTGTTTTTTTCTTTAAAATCAGAAACGATAGCCGACGCCAAACATAAAGACCCACGGATCGATCCGGGTGTTGATGTTTTGCTGCTCACCACCGGCTTTGAATTTAACTTCCGTATCAATATCCATCCACCACACAGACATGTTGATTAACCAGTTGTCGTCCAGGTTGTAATCCAGCCCCGCCTGCGTTGCCACGCCCCATGAATCTTTGACGCTTAAATCAGACAGCCCGGCATCACGCCCGGTCTGGTTGAAATCCGTGTCATAGAACGTGGTGTAGTTGATACCCACACCGAGGTAAGGACGCAATTTGTCCTGTCTGTCACCGAAGTAATACTGCGCCATCAATGAAGGCGGCAACTGCTTCACTTCTGCGATTGTCCCGGTACTTTGCAAACCGACTTTGTGCTGGAACGGCGTCGCGGCCAGCAACTCCATGCCGATATTGTCGGTGAACATGTAGCCAAGTGTTAAGCCCATCTGGGTATTGTTGTTGATATTAAATGACCCCAGACCCAGCACGTTATCCGAACCTTCTGTCGGACGTACCGTGGCGGTGCCTACGCGAAAAATCACATCCCCTGCCTGATGTGCGCTCGCGACTGCCGGAAATGCCGCTGCTGCGACTAATGCCCAATATGCTGCTTTCATTGTCCCTTCCCTTTGTGTGGATTATTTATCAACCGCGCGAATGATACCTACTCTTTGGTATGGTTTGATCAATGCGAGATCACATCTTTAAAACAAAAAGTAAGAAAATGCATCTTCCGCAAAGCGATCTAAATCTATAAAAACAAAGGAATTGATCTACATCAAAAATGAGGGGGTTTTGTAGATTTGTTAACAGGTGTAATCCCAGTTGCTAAAAAAATAGCGTTGCGTAATTTGCATACACAAGTTGGTTTTAAAATGGTGCCGTGGGCTGAATACGAGTTTACTGGCGATTGTTCTCAGTCACCTCAGCGACGTTTACGCAGAGATTCATCAGGCAAACTGACAGGAAATCAGCGCAAAACTATCGGCGGAGTATATTTAAAGGGTACAATCGCCGCCTTATTGATTTTTGCTTTTTGCCAAGGAGCGTCCATGTCTATCACGGCCAGTACGTTGTACCGTGACAGTTATAATTTTATGCGTAATCAGATGAGTAGCGTTTTGGCGCTCTCGGTTCTGGCCGCATTGATTACCGTCATATTGAGCTGGGTTTTAAGTCCTTCCGCTGAGCAGATCGATGCTATCGGCCAACTGATGAGCAACATGACCGGCATGAGCGTCGGCGATATGATGGGTTATATCGAACAGCAAATTACTCCGGAGCAGCAAAGCGCTATTTTCCGCTATAGCCTGGCAGCGCTGTTTTCCACCCTGGCTGGTAACGTCATTCTGGTCGGCGGCGTATTAACGCTCATTCAGCTGGTTTCTCAGGGTGTACGCGCCAGTGTCGTTCAGGTGATGACCGCTTCCCTGCCGGTTCTGCCGCGTCTGGCTATTTTGCTCTTCATTTACAGCGTGATGTTCCGTATCGGGCTGGCACTGCTGTTTGTTCCTGCTTTCCTGATTGCGATTGCATGGGCGTTATCCCCGGTTATCGCGTGCAAAGAGAACACGGGTGCCTTCAAAGCGATGCGCCTGAGTACACGTCTGGCCTTCTCAAATGTACGTCTTGTGGCACCGGCTGTGATGTTGTGGATTGTGGCACAAGTGGTTCTGATGCTGTTTGTCGGCGTTCTGAGCGCACTCAATCCGATGATTGGCGCCGTTATTCTCGGCGCAGTCAGCAATATCATCAGTGCATTTATGCTCATTTATCTGTTCCGTCTTTACATGAAATTACATGCATAATATAGACATACGTTTTTAAGGGGCGCTCCGGCGCCCTTTTCTTTTGTCCGTGAAATGATTCCGGTATAGTCATCCCATACATAAAACATGGAATGAAGTATGAAGCAGCTCCTCGATTTTCTTCCCCTGATTGTCTTTTTTGTGGTTTATAAGCTTTACGACATCTTTGTCGCATCAGGCGCGTTAATCGCTGCCACCGCGTTAGCGTTAGTGATCACCTGGATTCTGTACCGTAAAATCGAGAAGATGACGTTAATCACCTTCGCGATGGTGGCGGTTTTCGGCACCCTGACCCTGGTTTTCCATAATGATGACTTCATTAAATGGAAAGTGACCGTGATTTACGTCCTGTTCTCCGGCGCATTGCTGATCAGTCAGCTGGTGCTGAAAAAGCCTTTAATCCAGCGTATGTTGGGTAAAGAGCTGACATTGCCGGATCACGTGTGGAATAAACTGAACATCAGCTGGGCGATCTTTTTCCTGCTGTGCGGCCTGGCTAACATCTATGTCGCCTTCTGGTTGCCACAAAATATTTGGGTCAACTTTAAGGTCTTTGGCCTGACAGCCCTGACGCTGGTATTTACGCTGTTAAGTGGTATCTATATTTACCGGCATATGCCGGATGATGAAAAAAAATAAGCATTTTTTTGCACAGGCCTTTCTTTGAAAGGCCTTAATCTTTTGACAGTGTGAAGCCCAATACATGAACGAAAAACATAGCTTACCCAATGGTGAAATGGTGTTGCGTACGCTGGCTATGCCCGCTGACACCAATGCAAACGGTGATATTTTTGGCGGCTGGCTGATGTCACAGATGGACATGGGCGGTGCGATCCAGGCGAAGGAAATCGCTAAAGGTCGCGTCGTGACGGTTCGCGTTGATGGCATGACATTCCTCAAGCCGGTCGCGGTCGGTGATGTGGTGTGCTGTTATGCCCGTTGTATCCGTACCGGCAACAGCTCGATTACCATCAATGTTGAAGTCTGGGTGAAGAAAGTCTCTTCTGAGCCTATCGGACAGCGTTACAGAGCCACTGAAGCGGTCTTTACCTATGTCGCCGTGGATGACGAAGGCAAATCACGTCAGTTGCCGGATGGACGCAGTAATTTCAGCGTTGATTCAGACGGTGTTTCTCAGGACTGAGTGATTTCCTGAAACGCTTAAAAACGAAAAGGTCGCCTCGAGGGGCGACCTTTTTTATTGTGCTGAACGTCAGAATCCGCAGCAGGTGTTACTCCACACTGCTGCCGCCTTTGATTTTGAACACCAGATTAACAATCAGGTTGCTCGCCGCTTTAGGCTCATAACGCCATTTGTTCATCGCCTGCTTCACTTCACGCTCAAACATGTTGCGTGGTTCGGCTGACAACACGCGGATATTCTGCACGCGACCGTCGCTGTCTACATCAAACTGCACACGTACACGACCTTCGATACGCAGGGCCAAAGCACGTGCCGGGTAACCAGGCTGCCCGCGTTGCAGCGGACGTGGCCCGCTGTCACTTTTTGCATTGGTTGACGCTGGCGGCTGACTGAACGGTTTGTTTACCGGCTGATTGCTGGTCACCGGCGCGGTTTGCACCGTTTGCGTCGGTTTTTCTACCGGACGTTCAACAGGCTTAACCTTCGGTTTCACCACGGGTTTTTTAACCGGCTTCGGTTTGGGTTTGGGTTTCGGTGGTTCAGGGATCACCACGGCTTCTGGCGGAGGTGGCGGCTCAGGCACCACTTCCGGCTCAGGCTCGGGTTCAGGTGGCGTCGGTTCAGCCTGAGGCGGCGGCGGAGGTGGCGCAAAGTCAGCGGGATTGACCATCGTCACGCTCATCACCTTTTGTTCCTGCGTCGGCAATTTGATTGACTCACCGACTGTCATATACAAAACGCCAGCGATAACAGCGACATGCAAACTGACAGCAAGCGCAACCGGAATCGTAACCTTGCAGATAAATCTAAACTTTTTTAGCGGCATAATGATTCATTTTCCCCGTGAAGCCGCAAGTTTAAATGTAAATAGCAATCATATTCAACACCGAGATGACAACTATTCTCAAATAACCTTTGCTTTGATCCTACGCAAAGCACTTTCCCCGGACTTCAGGTTTAGCTATGTTAATTCTACAAAACGCTCTGGCAGCGCCTGAATGCTGCAAATCGCTCTATAAAACCCAATTAAAGGTGACTCATGCTTTACGTTATTTATTCTGAAGATGTTTCGGATTCACTGGAGAAACGTGCCGCTGCCCGCCCTGCGCACATCGAACGCCTGAAAAAATTGCAGGAGCAAGGCCGCGTATTGATCGGCGGCCCGACTCCGGCCATCGACAGTGAAGATCCGGGCGCTGCCGGAATGACCGGCTCCGTACTGATTGTTGAATTTGAAACGCTCGATGACGCCAAAGTGTGGGCCGATGCAGACCCTTATGTCGCCGCAGGCGTCTATAAATCAGTCACCGTCAAACCGTTCAAACGCGTATTCTGATATTTCTCGGGCAGTCTTCGGGCTGCCCGTCGTTCCCTGTGCCCTGTCCTCTCTCCTGCTTTAATCAACTTTACTTTTGCTTACGCCAGTTGATTGTCTAACTCTCCGGATAGCCAATAATTTACCTGCGCAATTTTTATCAAAAGCGAATGGAGAACCGGATATGCAATGTCCTGTATGCAAAGAAAGCCAGCTGGTGATGTCTGAACGTCAGGGGATCGAGATCGACTATTGCCCGGACTGTCGCGGCGTCTGGTTAGATCGCGGTGAGCTGGATAAAATCATTGAGAAGTCCGCCGCGCTACAGCAGGCGGCTCAGGTACAAGCTCCTCAGGAGCAACGTCCTCAGCCTGTACGTTATGACGAGCGCGACCGCCGGGACGACAATCGCCATCATGGCAATTACGATAACCGGGGTCATTACTCGTCGCATAAGCCGTATAAAAAGAAGAGTTTTCTTTCTGAGTTGTTCGACTGATTTCTGCCCGCTAAAAACTCACGCGTCATGACTAATGCGTCATGGCGCGATTTCCCCGAATGTCGTCACATTGCTTTCATCGCTTCTGTGTTAGGATGCCTACCCCTGCCCACGAGGTACGTCCTATGTCATTCTTCGACGGATTGAAGTTTCTAACCAGTACGACCACGAAGGTCACATGCCCTGAATGTGGTTACGTTTCAGAACAGATGACTGCAAAAGTACGCAAAAACTCGACGCTGGTTTGCAAAAAATGTGGCGCGCTGTTTCAGCCTAAATCCCGCTAATCAGGAATTCCATTCGTAATTTACGGCATATAATGACAAACGCTGGTGCTGCTGATGGTGGATCTGGCGAATGCGGTAGATGTGACGATAGCGTCTTGACTGACCTTCCAGCCAGCGGCTTCTGCGGCGCTGAGTCTGGCGTAGCATACGCCACCGGCCAACTTCATTTTTACTGCGTTTCATTCACTTGTGTCCCGTGATGCCCGTCACTGCTTCTTTAACGGAAGAGTTTCTTTTACAGAAAGTGCCTTAAACGGAAAAAACTGCGGAGGTCATTATAGGCCGATGACGTTGTGATCCAAGTCTTGTTTTTTCCTTCTTCCCCGTTATCGTCTAACCTTGATGTCAGAGCAGTGACATTTTTATTAAGCGGATACAGATTTAAGAGGTAGCTGATTGATTGCTGGGATAAAGTTAGTTAAAAGAATGCCCCTTTCACGTACACTCACGCCGATGGCTTGCGAACAGGATTTTTCGCCTTTATGACAACATTTTATACGGTAATCAGCGGACTTCTGGTTTTCGGCTACTGGTTACTGATTGCCGGCGTCACCCTGCGTATTCTGATGAAACGCCGGGCGGTTCCTTCCGCAATGGCATGGCTGCTGATCATCTACATCATTCCTCTGGTCGGCATCATTGCTTATCTTTCGTTTGGTGAATTGCATTTAGGCAAACGACGTGCAGAGCGTGCTAAAGCCATGTGGCCTTCCACGGCGCGCTGGCTGAATGATCTCAAAGACTGCAAACGTATTTTCGCGACAGAAAACAGTGAAATTGCGGCGTCTCTTTTCCAGCTTTGTGAACGCCGTCAGGGCATTGCGGGCGTCAAAGGCAACCAGCTGCAACTGCTGACCACCAGTGACGACGTGCTGAAAGCCATGATGCGCGATATTGAACTGGCCCGCAGCAACATCGAAATGGTGTTCTATATCTGGCAGCCTGGCGGTCTGGTGGATCAGGTCGCTGAGTCCCTGATGGCCGCGTCACGCCGTGGTATTCATTGCCGTCTGATGCTCGACTCCGCAGGCAGCGTGGCCTTCTTCCGCAGCCCTTATCCGGCCATGATGCGCAACGCCGGTATCGAAGTGGTCGAAGCGTTACAGGTGAATTTATTCCGTGTATTCCTGCGCCGTATGGATTTGCGCCAGCACCGTAAAGTCGTGCTGATCGACAACTATGTCGCTTATACCGGCAGCATGAATATGGTCGATCCGCGCTTCTTCAAGCAGGATGCTGGCGTCGGTCAGTGGGTGGACCTGATGGCGCGTATGGAAGGCCCGGTCGCCACGACCATGGGCATTGTGTATTCCTGCGACTGGGAGATTGAGACCGGCAAACGCATTCTGCCACCGGAACCGGATCTGAATCAGATGCCGTTCGAGCAGGAAAGCGGCCATACCATTCAGGTGATCGCCTCCGGTCCGGGCTTCCCGGAAGATATGATCCACCAGGCGCTGCTGACTGCAACGTATTCCGCCCGCGAACAACTGGTGATGACCACACCTTACCTGGTGCCAAGTGATGACCTGCTGCATGCCATTTGTACCGCAGCTCAGCGCGGAGTCGATGTCAGTATCATTTTGCCAATGAAGAACGATTCAATGATGGTCGACTGGGCCAGTAAAGCCTTCTTTGGCGAGTTGCTGGAAGCGGGTGTAAAGATTTATCAGTTCGAAGATGGCCTGCTGCATACCAAAAGTATTCTGGTCGACGGTCAGCTCAGTCTGGTTGGTACCGTGAATCTCGATATGCGCAGCCTCTGGCTGAATTTTGAAATAACGCTGGTCATTGATGACGCCGGATTCGGTGACGATCTGGGTCGTGTGCAGGAAGATTACCTTGCCCGTTCGCATCTGCTGGATGTCGAAGCCTGGCTTAAGCGGCCTTTCTGGCATCGCATCGTTGAACGTTTGTTCTACTTTTTCAGTCCGCTGCTGTAAAAGCCGCGTCGGGCATGATGTAATACGCTCAGTACCGGCTGGTTTCAGCCTGAACACACTTATTTGTAAACGAGAATGATATGGACCTGAATAATCGCCTGACCGAAGACGAAACGCTTGAACAAGCCTACGATATCTTTCTGGAACTGGCCGGAGATAATCTGGATCCAGCGGATATCCTGATCTTCAATTTGCAATTTGAAGAACGCGGCGGCGCTGAATTATATGATCCCGCAGAAGACTGGGTTGAGCATGTGGATTACGATCTGAATCCTGACTTCTTCGCGGAAGTGGTGATTGGTCTGGCTGACGCTGAAGATCAGCCGATTAATGATATCTTTGCCCGTGTCCTGTTGTGCCGCGAGAAAGATCATAAGCTCTGTCATATCCTCTGGAAGGAGTGATTTAGGAGAGGCGCTTAACAGAAAAAGAAAAACCTGCCATTGGCAGGTTTTTTTATGCTTTCCGTCTGAGAGTATTTATCAGAGCGGATCAACTTTCAGGCAGGATACCGCATGACGGAAGCTGCCTTCCAGCAACGGACGGGTGATCGCACATTCAGGTCCGGCAATCGGGCAGCGGGTACGGAATACGCAGCCTGATGGCGGATTGATCGGCGAAGGTAACTCCCCTTCCAGCAACTGAATGGTCTTGTTGCGCTCTTTATCCGGATCCGGCACGGGCACCGCAGACATCAGGGCACGGGTATACGGATGCTGAGGATTGTTGTACACCTCATCATAAGTTCCCAGTTCGACCGCATGTCCCAGATACATCACCAAGACACGGTCAGAAATGTGCTTCACCACTGCCAGATCGTGCGCGATGAAAATCAGCGACAAGCCCATTTCGCGCTGCAACTGTTGCAACAGGTTAACAACCTGCGCCTGAATAGAAACGTCCAGAGCAGAAACCGGTTCATCACAGATAATCAGTTTCGGTTCAAGGATCAGGGCGCGGGCAATACCGATACGCTGACACTGACCGCCGGAGAATTCGTGCGGGTAACGGTTAATCAGGTTAGGCAGCAGCCCGACCTTTAACATCATTGCCTTCACTTTCTCCTTGACCTCAGCACGAGGCATTTTCGGATTATAGGTTTTCAGCGGCTCGGCAATAATTTCGCCGATAGTCATACGCGGGTTCAGAGACGCCAGCGGATCCTGGAAAATCATCTGGATGTCGCTGCGGGTCTGGCGCCACTCATTATCAGACATATTGAGCAGATCTTTGCCTAACCAGGCTACGCGGCCATCGGTCGCTTTTACCAGACCGATCAGCGCACGGGCGAAAGTAGATTTACCGCAACCGGATTCACCTACAACACCCAGAGTTTCACCTTCATACAGGCGCAGCGTGACACCATCAACCGCTTTCAGGGTTTTTGATGGCTGCCAGAACCACTGTTTGCCGTCTTTGATATCGAAATGGACTTTGAGATCCGCCACTTCAAGCAGGACTTTTTTCTCAGGTGCGTTTGTGTTCATTGCCGCGCTGTTCATTACTGTATTGTCAGTCATACCAGTTCCTCCAGCGGCTTATAGCAGGCACGCAGGCGACCATCACCGAAACGCTCAAGCGGCGGAGCCGAGGAGCAGATATCCATCGCATGTGGGCAGCGAGGCTGGAAAGGACAACCTTTTGGCAGGCGCAACAAGTTTGGCGGATTGCCGGGAATCGTGAGCATCGCCCCGCCCTCGGCATCCAGACGCGGAACCGCGTTCAGCAGGCCGATAGAATACGGATGACACGGATCGTAGAACACATCGCGCGCACGACCATATTCCATGGTACGGCCAGCATACATCACCAGCACTTTATCGCAGATACCGGCCACAACGCCCAGATCATGGGTAATCATGATGATGGCGGTGTTGAACTCGGCTTTCAGCTCATTAAGTAACGTCATGATCTGCGCCTGAACAGTAACGTCCAGTGCGGTCGTGGGTTCATCAGCAATCAGCAATTTTGGTCGGCACAATAAGGCCATCGCGATCATTACGCGCTGGCGCATACCGCCGGAAAATTCGTGCGGGAACATTTTCATACGCTTGCGGGCTTCCGGCATTTTTACCGCGTCCAGCATGCGTACAGATTCTTCAAACGCTTCACGACTGCTCATTTTTTTATGCAGGATCAGGACTTCCATCAGCTGCTCACCCACGCGCATGTACGGGTTGAGAGATGTCATCGGATCCTGGAAAATCATCGATATCTGTTCTGCACGAAGCTTGTTGAGCTGCTGTTGCGGCAGGTTCAGAATTTCGCGGCCATTAAATTTCGCAGAACCGCCAATGCGACCGTTGCTGGCCAGCAAGCCCATCAGGGCAAATGCAGTCTGTGATTTACCGGAGCCTGATTCGCCCACGATGCCCAGCGTTTCACCGGCACGTAAGTCAAAGTTCAGGTCATTTACCGCGGTCACGTCACCGTCAGGCGTCTCGAAAGTCACGCGCAGGTCTTGCACATCCAGCAGGATCGGAGGTGCTTTGCCGTCAACCGCAGCGGGCGATGCAAAAGTGGAATGTTCAATGGTGCTCATGGTTGCACTCCTTAACGATCTTTCGGGTCGAGGGCATCACGCAAGCCATCGCCGATAAAATTGAAACAAAACAGAGTTACAACCAGGAAGCCTGCCGGGTACAGCAGTAACCAAGGTGAAACTTCCATCGAGTTGGCGCCATCACTTAACAACGCGCCCCAACTGCTCAGCGGCTCCTGCGTCCCTAAGCCGAGGAAGCTCAGGAAGGATTCGAACAGGATCATGCTGGGTACCAGCAGCGATGCATACACCACTACGACACCCAGTACGTTCGGAACAATGTGACGCAACACAATATTGCGCGTATTCACACCGCTCACCAGCGCCGCTTCGATGAATTCTTTACGTTTCAGACTAAGGGTCTGACCACGCACGATACGTGCCATGTCCAGCCAGGATACCATCCCGATCGCCACGAAGATCAGCAGGATGTTTTGTCCGAAGAAGGTCACCAGCAGAATGACGAAGAACATGAACGGGAAGGAGTTGAGAATTTCCAGCAGGCGCATCATCGCGGAGTCAATTTTACCGCCCAGATAACCGGACAATGACCCGTAAAGCGTACCGAGGATCACCGCAACCAGCGCTGCCGCCACGCCAACCATCAGGGAAATACGCCCGCCGATCGCCACACGCACCAGCAAATCACGGCCTGAAGAATCTGTCCCGAAGAAGTGATGGGAAGCCATATCAGGGGCGGCTGACATCATATTCCAGTCAGTATCATCGTAGGCAAACTGCGACAACATTGGCGCGAAAGTCACAAATAAGGCGATGAACGCGAGGACGATCAGGCTGGTCACCGCGGCGCGGTTGTGCATAAAGCGGCGTCGCGCATCCTGCCACAAACTGCGGCCTTCAACTTCCAGTTTCTCGCTGAAGTTTTCGACGACGTCGCTATTTTTCTTACTTAACATCATTGACGTACTCCGGCATTAATAACGGATTTTCGGGTCGATGACGGCATAAAGCACGTCGACGATCGCATTGAACAAAATAGTCAATGCGCCCACTAAAATGGTCAGGCTCAGAACCAGTGAATAGTCACGGTTTAATGCACCGTTAACAAACAGCTGGCCAATACCTGGCAATCCGAAAATGCTCTCGATGACCATCGAACCGGTGATGATACCCACGAAGGCCGGTCCCATGTAGGACAATACCGGCAGCAGCGCGGGTTTCAGTGCGTGACGCAAAATGATGCGGCGCAGTGGCAAACCTTTGGCACGTGCTGTACGGATAAAGTTGGAATGCAGAATTTCGATCATTGAGCCACGGGTGATACGCGCGATACTGGCGATATACGCCAGAGACAGCGCCACCATTGGCAAGATCATATATTTTGCGCCACCGCCATTCCAGCCACCACCAGGCAGCCATTTCAGCGTAATCGCAAATATCAGCACCAGTAACGGCGCCACCACGAAACTGGGTATAACCACCCCGGTCATCGCTATGCCCATTACCGTGTAATCCCATTTGGTATTTTGGTTCAGGGCGGCAATAACGCCCGCACTCACACCAAACACAATCGCCATGATAAATGCCGCCAGACCGAGTTTCGCTGAAACCGGGAACGAGGCCGCAACCAGATCATTAACGGTATAGTCTTTATATTTGAACGACGGGCCGAAATCGCCTTTCGCCAGCTGTTCTAAATAGTGGAAGTACTGCTTATACATAGGGTCATTGAGGTGATATTTGGCCTCAATGTTTGCCATCACTTCTGGCGGGAGATTACGCTCACCCGTAAAAGGGCTGCCCGGTGCGAGACGCATCATAAAAAATGAAATGGTGATCAGAATGAATAGCGTCGGAATCGCTTCCAGACAGCGGCGTAAAATAAACTTTAACATTGCCCGTACCTGTTTCTAAGCCTGTCACTACAGCTTTATAGTTTTGGCTTGTTCACGGCGACCATCAACTGATCGTCGCCGTGGTGGCTCTTTGTTTTCATCCCGAAATCCGGAATAAAAAACATTACCTTCATCAAAATAGGATGAGCAAGGCAGCTCGGGGATGCCTTGCTCTGATATCCGTGACTTAGTGTTTGATGATGTACAAGTCTTTCACGTAGACGTTGTCCTGCGGATCTTTACCGGTGTAACCGCCAACGTATGGTTTCACCAGACGCGCGTTCACGTAGTAATAAACAGGAACAATGGCAGAGTCTTTATCCAGCTGGGTTTCTGCTTTCTGATACAGCGCTGCACGCTCTTCATCAGTTTTCACTGTCAGAGTGTCCGCGATGTCTTTATCAAACGCCGGGCTCTTATAGTGAGCGGTGTTGTTGCTGCTGTCAGACAGCATGGTGTTCAGGAAGGAAGAAGGTTCGTTGTAGTCAGAACACCAGCCCGCACGTGCCACATCAAAGTTGCCCTGATGACGGCTGTCCAGGAAGGTTTTCCATTCCTGGTTAACGAGTTTCACGTCAACACCCAGGTTTTTCTTCCAGATAGCGGCGGCAGCGATAGCCAGTTTCTTGTGCAGATCCGACGTGTTGTACAACAGATCGAAAGTCAGAGGTTTAGCAGAGGTGTAACCTGCTTCGGCCAGCAGTTTTTTAGCCTGCTCGTTACGTTGTTCCTGAGTCTCTTTGAACCAGGCTGGCGGAGTCAGTTTCGCACCATCGGTATAAGGAGGGGTGTAACCGTAAGCTGGCAGGTCGCCCTGTGCTTTTACTTTGTTCACGATGATATCGCGGTCCAGGCCCAGTTTCAGTGCTTCACGAACGCGAGAATCGGTAAACGGCGCTTTCTGGTTGTTGATTTCGTAGTAATAAGTACACAGGTACGGGTCAACGTGAACTTCGGTTGGGATTTCTTTCTTCAGTTTCTGGAACAGTTCGATCGGCATGTTGTTGTAAGTCATGTCGATTTCGCCGCTGCGGTAGCGGTTAACGTCAGTTACTTCCGAAGAAATTGGCAGGTAAGTTACCTGGTTGATCACAGTTTTTGCGTTATCCCAGTAAGTCGGGCTGCGTTCCAGGACAATACGTTCGTTGACGGTCCAGGCTTTCAGTTTGTATGCGCCGTTGCTCACGTAGTTTTCTGGTTGGGTCCATTTGTCGCCAAACTTCTCAACAACACTTTTGTTTACCGGCTTCATCGCGGTGTGAGACAGCATTTTTACGAAATACGGAACAGGTTCGGTCAGCGTCACTTGCAGGGTATGGTCGTCGATGGCTTTCACACCCAGAGTATCAGGGCTTTTCTTACCACTGATGATGTCATCAATGTTTTCGATATGACCGTATTGCAGGTAGCTTTCGTAAGGAGATGCGGTTTTAGGATCTGCCAGACGCTGCCAGCTGTAAACGAAATCAGCGGCGGTCACAGGGTCACCGTTGGACCATTTAGCTTCCGGACGCAGGTGGAAGGTCCAGACTTTAAAATCTTTGTTTTCCCAGCTGGTTGCTACGCCAGGAATAACGCTGCCGTCTTTACTGTCGGTATTCACCAGGCCTTCAAGCAAGTCACGGATAACGTTGGATTCTGGTACGCCTTCAACTTTATGCGGGTCGAGAGACTGAACTTCTGAACCGTTGTTACGAACCAGTTCTTGTTTGGCTGCCAGAGTGACACCTGCCGGCACATTGGCTGCAAATGCATTATTCACTGACACCGCGCCAACCGCAGCCATAATGCAGGCAGCCAGCAGATTTTTTTTTGTGATGTTGGTCATTTTTATTCAACTCCAGTTTTTATTATGAACTTGCACGCCTGGGTGCAAGATAAACCCTTGCTGGGTCAACGGATTTCAAGAGCAGGAACGAATTGCTCATGAAAAGCCCCATGTAGTTACCACCCGCAGATGGCTGTCCCCTACTACTGCATGTGTTACCTGGTAAGTCCGTTAAACCTCTGGCTGTTAATCGCCTTGCGGTTTCTGAGATCGTTAAGGATGATCTCGCTCCATTTGATTCACCCCGTGCGCGACAAAAAGAATTCTGTGGCGAACCAGGCAATCACATACTGTTATTCCTGCACTTAACAATATTATTTTCTTATTAACCCGACTTAGGGCGATAGAAAATCCTTCGCGGTTAAATGCGAGCCATCAAATTAATAAGAAGAAGATCTGAAGATTTGTTTAGCTGATCATGAAAATTCAGCATAAGGCGGTTTGATGTCGTCAACGTTATGCCCGGTTTTCTTTTTGCAGAAAACACATGAGGATAAATTTGCAGTAAGCATTGCGACACGACACTCTCCAAAAACAAATAAAATGGCTTCAATCTTTTTCGCACTAGCAAGAATCGTGCTCACCAGGAGCATTGCTCTAAACAAAAATCCATTTTTGAAGGCGATTTGAAAATTATCAGAACCCTGTTACGCGCGCCAATAAATTTTGCAAATTTGTTACGTAATTCTCTTTTACTCATAACAGTCTTTACAACAGGTCAGTCAGGCAGAGAGCAGAAAACAGTTTTAACCCACTGATTTAATATATCTTTATGGCAAAATTACTCATCAAAGTCCTACCGGAGACTGTTCAAGAACTCGCCTGACACAATCAGTTAACATTGTTAGATTTATAAGAATAAACACCTGTTAACTGCTGTGTTAACACTAATAACATCTCGATACAGCCTGCACAAGCCTTACAGAATGATGTGAGTAAATTAGCGTCAATACGGGCAGTAAACGCCCGTAATTAGCCAATAATTAGCTAAGTTTATTTAAAGAAATGAGGACTTGGATTGAAAAGAGGAGTGAGACAAGGGTTTGCGCTACATTAGGGTGCAATTGCTCTGAATTAAGCCATTAGCTGCACTATAATAAGGCATTAGATTATAAGTGGAAGTGATAATTATCACGAAAACACTTGGGTATTTTCGTGATAATTCGGCCGCTAATTGATTAAAGAAGGCCCGGGAAAATCGCTTTTATACCTGTCACAATAAATTCAATGCCCAGTGACATCAGCAGCAATCCCATAATACGGGTGATGACGTTAATGCCGGTTTGCCCCAGCAGACGCACCAGTAAAGGTGCCGCCCTGAACAGCAGCCAGCAGCAGAAGGCGAAGAACATGATCGCAACGGTCAGACCCAGCAGGTTTGGCCAGCTGTGATAACGCGAACTCCAGACGATTGTTGAACTGATTGCACCGGGTCCTGCCATTAAAGGCAATGCCAGCGGAACTACACCGACGTTTTCGCGGATCGCTGTTTCTGACTTTTCCTGCTTGTTCTGTTTATCTTCCCCGAGCTTTCCGCTGATCATCGACATGGCGATAGTGACCACCAGGATCCCGCCAGCAATACGGAACGAATCAATGGAAATGCCGAACAGGTGCAGAATCGCATCGCCGAGGAACAGCGCGGTCGACAATATAATGGCAACAGAAAGGTTGGCCGTCATATTGGTTTTGTTACGCCCTGCCGCCGCCTGATAGCTGGTCATACTGATAAACACTGGCAAGATCCCCACCGGGTTGACCAGTGCAAACAGCCCGACAAAGAATTTGATATAACCAGAAAAATCTAATAAAGATTGGCTCACGCAGAACTCCGCACAGTTACGCCAGTAGATGAAGGTTTTGATGGGCGCTAATGTACTGGAATCGCAGTAAAGGCGCCACGCCGTTTCATAGTTTTTATCACCAGATTTACAAATAAAGGCAGTGGATAAGACTTTTGTTAAAAATCAGTTTTTTTATTGATAACTTTAGATACAAAACTGTATTATCCATGGGCGAATTTGATAATTATTCTCAATAAACCACTGCTGAAAGGTGTCAGCTTAGGTGTTTAGTGATCCAGATCAAATTACGTCTGCCTACAAATAGGTAAGCTTTGTGCATAGTCACTCAACGGTAGTTTGCAGAACAAATATTCGTCAAGCCACGTTGAATGAGGAGTTATCTACTACCTTACGTGCTTCACTACTGGAAGCTCTTTAAGCAAATAAAGAGACAAAGACAACACCTTGAGAATCATAGAGTTAATTAGTTTCTCACGGTGACTGATAGCAGGTCTATACTAGTCTTTGGCAAGTTATTTACTAAAAGAGTTTAACTTTATCAGGAGAGCATCATGGCTGTAACAAATGTCGCTGAACTAAACGCACTCGTTGCGCGAGTCAAAAAGGCACAGCGCGAATATGCCAACTTCAGTCAGGAACAAGTAGATAAGATTTTCGCTGCCGCCGCTCTGGCTGCTGCCGATTCTCGTATTCTGCTCGCCAAACTGGCCGTTGAAGAATCCGGAATGGGTATTGTCGAAGACAAAGTGATCAAAAACCACTTCGCCTCCGAATATATCTACAATGCTTACAAAGACGAAAAAACCTGTGGCATCCTGGGTCAGGATGACACTTTCGGTACCATCACTATCGCTGAACCCATCGGCCTGATTTGCGGTATCGTCCCAACTACCAACCCCACTTCCACTGCGATTTTCAAAGCGCTTATCAGCCTGAAAACACGTAACGGTATTATCTTCTCTCCACACCCACGTGCTAAAAACGCGACTAACAAAGCGGCAGACATCGTTCTGCAGGCTGCTATCGCTGCCGGTGCGCCAAAAGACATCATTGGCTGGATTGATGAACCAAGTGTAGAACTTTCTAACCAACTTATGCACCACCCGGATCTGAACCTGATTCTGGCAACCGGTGGTCCGGGCATGGTTAAAGCAGCCTACAGCTCCGGTAAGCCAGCAATCGGTGTGGGTGCAGGTAATACCCCGGTCGTTGTTGATGAAACTGCAGATATCAAACGTGTTGTTGCTTCCGTGCTGATGTCCAAAACCTTCGATAATGGCGTAATCTGTGCGTCTGAACAGTCCATCATCGTGGTTGATTCTGCTTATAACGCAGTTCGTGAACGTTTCGCATCTCACGGCGGCTACATGTTGCAAGGCAAAGAGCTGAAAGCTGTTTCAGATATCATTCTGAAAAATGGTGGCCTGAACGCGGCTATCGTAGGCCAGCCAGCGACTAAAATTGCCGAAATGGCCGGCATCAAAGTGCCAGCTCATACTAAAGTGTTAATTGGCGAAGTCAGCGTTGTTGACGAATCAGAACCATTTGCACACGAAAAACTGTCCCCTACCCTCGCGATGTACCGTGCTAAGAACTTCGAAGACGCGGTTGCTAAAGCTGAGAAACTGGTAGAAATGGGCGGTATCGGCCATACCTCTTGCCTGTATACAGACCAGGACAACCAACCAGAACGTGTGAACTATTTTGGCAACAAAATGAAAACCGCACGTATCCTGATTAACACCCCGGCTTCTCAGGGTGGTATCGGTGACCTGTACAACTTTAAACTTGCTCCTTCTCTGACGCTGGGTTGCGGTTCATGGGGTGGTAACTCCATCTCTGAAAACGTCGGTCCTAAACACTTGATCAACAAGAAAACTGTAGCGAAGCGAGCAGAAAACATGTTGTGGCATAAACTTCCAAAATCTATTTACTTCCGTCGTGGCTCACTGCCAATCGCACTGGAAGAAGTGGCTACTGATGGAGCAAAACGCGCATTCATCGTCACTGACCGTTTCCTGTTCAATAACGGCTATGCAGATCAGATTACCAGCGTTCTGAAAAGCCACGGTATTGAAACAGAAGTGTTCTTCGAAGTAGAGGCTGACCCAACGCTGAGCATTGTTCGTAAAGGTGCTGAGCAAATGAACTCCTTCAAACCAGACGTCATTATCGCGCTGGGTGGTGGTTCACCGATGGACGCCGCGAAAATCATGTGGGTTCTGTACGAACACCCGGATACTCAGTTCGAAGATTTGGCGCTGCGCTTTATGGATATCCGTAAACGTATCTACAAATTCCCGAAAATGGGCGTGAAAGCGAAAATGATCGCTGTCACTACCACTTCCGGTACCGGTTCTGAAGTGACTCCGTTTGCGGTTGTTACCGATGATGCAACTGGTCAGAAATATCCACTGGCTGACTATGCGCTGACACCTGATATGGCTATCGTTGATGCTAATCTGGTGATGAACATGCCTAAATCACTGTGTGCTTTCGGTGGTCTGGATGCTGTGACTCACGCACTGGAAGCTTACGTTTCTGTACTGGCTAACGAATATTCCGACGGTCAGGCTCTGCAGGCACTGAAACTGCTTAAAGAAAACCTGCCAGCCAGCTACAACGAAGGGGCTAAAAATCCGGTAGCACGTGAGCGTGTTCACAATGCGGCAACTATCGCGGGTATCGCGTTCGCTAACGCCTTCCTTGGGGTTTGTCACTCAATGGCCCATAAACTGGGTTCAGAGTTCCATATTCCACACGGTCTGGCTAACGCAATGCTGATTTCTAACGTCATCCGCTACAACGCCAATGACAACCCAACTAAACAGACTGCTTTCAGTCAGTATGACCGCCCACAAGCGCGTCGTCGCTACGCAGAAGTGGCTGACCATTTAGGTCTGAGCGCTGCCGGTGACCGTACTGCACAGAAAATTCAGAAACTGCTGACCTGGTTGGATGAAATCAAAGCGGAGCTGGGTATCCCAACCTCTATCCGTGAAGCAGGCGTTCAGGAAGCTGACTTCCTGGCGAAAGTAGACAAACTGTCTGAAGATGCGTTCGATGACCAGTGTACCGGTGCTAACCCACGTTACCCGCTGATCTCTGAACTGAAACAGATTCTGATGGATACTTTCTACGGCCGCGAATTCAGCGAAGAAGAAGCAGCAGACGTTGTTGTTGCTGCTCCTAAAGCTGAAAAGAAAACCAGCAAAAAATAATCTGCTGAGTTTCTGATAGCTAAAATCAGAAAGTAAAAACCCGCTGAAAAGCGGGTTTTTTTATGGATTCAGGATAAATGAGGGAAAATTTGAGAATGGCTTTGAAGATAAAAGCCAAAAAACCTCTGTAAATACTTTGCAGATTTACTCTGGTTTAACTTCGACCGTGGTATCAAACGCCGCCATGGCTTCTTTGTAGTGCTTACGGCAGACAGATACATAGCTTTCGTCACCGCCTATAACGACCTGTGCGCCATCATGCAGGGCGTTACCCTTCTCATCCAGCCTCAGGTTACGGTTAGCCTTACGTCCGCAGTGACAGATGGTTTTCAGCTCAACCAGTTTATCCGCCCATGCCAGCAAATATTCACTGCCCTCAAAAAGTTCACCACGAAAATCGGTCCGCAGGCCATAACAAAGTACCGGCACATCCAGATCGTCCACAACGTCAGTGAGCTGGGATACCTGCGCCTTAGTGAGGAACTGGCATTCATCTATCAAAACGCAGCTCAGACGCTGAGAGCGATTCTCCTGAGCTATTAGATTGAAAAGTTCAGTGTCCTTATTGTAGAGCTCTGCCGGCGAGGATAAACCGATTCGGGAGCTGACTTTACCGACACCGAAACGATGATCTAATTCTGCTGTTAACACCAGCGTGCGCATACCACGTTCTTGATAATTATATGAAGATTGCAATAGCGAAGTGGACTTACCGGCATTCATTGCCGAGTAATAGAAATAAAGCTGAGCCATGAAGGAGTGACCCCATAATGTAAATGGATGGCATAAATTTTCGGCGTGGATTGTACCACAAGCCTGACAATCTATAACCACGCCTGTCTGGCGCAGTTATCGGGTACGGTTCAAAGAATCATTACATTTGAAAAAATCACAGAAACTTACAATCAAAATTTATAAATGCAATAGCCGATAATCCGTAATCGTTAGACGACAATACTCCCTGACATGGCTCATCTTATATACCAGAGGGTCGCATTATGGGTTTGTCTATACAATATCTGACAGGATAGAAGCACTTAAAAGTAAAAAATTTAGTATGCTGTTGCGATACTGCCTCCTCAATTTCCCCTAGTCCTTACATTAGTTATCTTCACATCCTCTTTAATTGTGTGAACAATCGCATGCTTATAAAACGACTTACGCATTGCAACAATAGCGCATAAGCGTGTATTGAAATTAGGGTTATAGACCTCAGATAAATAGTGTGAACTGTCCTGCCTATATTTTGCAGGACACATTCACCATTTGCATTAAATGCGTAAATTAAGGTCAGGTATACAAATTGGCTATTGCAGAATACTGAAGAGCATTCTATTATTAGCCAAACGCCCCCCACCAATATAATTTGAGACTAGTATAATGAGCGAAGCATTAAAGATTCTGAACAACATCCGTACTCTGCGCGCGCAAGCAAGAGAATGCACTCTGGAAACTCTGGAAGAGATGCTGGAAAAATTAGAAGTTGTTGTGAACGAGCGTCGCGAAGAAGATTCTCAGGCAGCTGCTGAGATTGAAGAGCGCACCCGTAAACTGCAACAATACCGTGAAATGCTGATTGCTGATGGCATTGATCCTAACGAATTGCTGCAAACCATGGCTGCTACTAAGGCTACCGGTAAAGCAAAACGTGCAGCGCGTCCTGCTAAATACAAATACGTTGACGAAAACGGCGAAAACAAAACCTGGACTGGCCAGGGCCGTACTCCAGCTGTAATCAAGAAAGCAATCGAAGAGCAAGGTAAATCACTGGACGATTTCCTGCTGTAATTGCCCTTATTAACATAAATGTTAATACAAAAAAGCCCATCTTTATGATGGGCTTTTCGTTTTCTAATCCCGCAGATAAATGCTTCTTGTTACTAATACAAAAACCAAACAAGTGCATCTTAAAAATGGATTACATTCAGACTGCTATAGGACTTAACTGATTCCATAAAAAAGGCTGCCTGAGCAGCCTTTAACGTAACAGAATTTTTATCCTGAATTTCAGACCTGATAAAAATCCCGATACCAGTCAACAAACTTCTGCACGCCCTGCTCAACGCTGGTTTCAGGCGCAAAGCCAATGGCCTGCGACAACGGCTGCGTATCCGCGCTTGTCTCGTGTACATCGCCCGGTTGCATTGGCAGCATATTCTTAACAGCCTCCATGCCTAATGCCTTCTCCAGCGCACTGATATAGGCCATGAGTTTTACCGGGTTGTTATTGCCGATATTATAAACGCAATAAGGCGCGGAACTGCTTGCCGGAGATCCCTGTTCCACAGTCCAGTTCGGATCAGATTGCGGAATGACATCCTGTAAACGAACAATGGCTTCTGCAATATCATCGATATAAGTAAAGTCTCGACGCATTTCACCGTGGTTATAAACATCAATACTCTGTCCCGCCAGCATTGCTTTAGTAAACTTAAACAATGCCATATCAGGACGTCCCCAGGGACCATATACGGTAAAGAAACGTAATCCGGTCGTTGGTAATCCATAAAGATGTGAATAGGTATGAGCCATTAATTCATTGGCTTTTTTCGTCGCCGCATACAATGAAACAGGATGGTCAACAGAATCATCGGTTGAGAAAGGTTGCTTTTTGTTCAAACCATAAACTGAGCTGGAAGAAGCATAAAGCAAATGCCCGACTTTATTATGGCGGCAACCTTCCAGAATGTTTACAAACCCAACCAGGTTAGAATCAGCATAAGCCAGAGGGTTTTCGATTGAATATCGGACACCAGCCTGCGCGGCCAAATGGATCACACGTTCGAAACGCTGTCCGGCAAACAATGCGGCCATGCCTTCACGATCGGCTAAATCCAGCTTAATAAACTCGAAGCCGTCTTTATTCTCCAGCTGAGCAAGCCGCGCCAGTTTCAGGCTGACATCATAATAATCATTCAGATTATCGATCCCGACAACCGAATGACCCGCTGCTAACAAACGTTGCGACACATAGAAACCAATAAAGCCCGCTGCGCCGGTAACCAGATATTTCATGAAAACTCCTTACAGAACCGGATTGATTGAAGCACCGCGGCCAATGCCGTAGTAAGTAAACCCGCGTTTCTCCAAACGTTCAGGATCGAATAAGTTTCGACCATCAAAGATAACCGGCTCTTTTAAAGCTTTTTTGATCACATCAAAATCAGGGGCACGGAAGTTCTGCCATTCAGTGCAAATAATCAGCGCATCAGCATTGTGCAATGCGGATTCTTTAGTACCCATTAATTCTAAATCTTCGCGATGACCATAAATACGCTGTGTCTCATTCATGGCTTCAGGATCATAAGCTTTGATTTTTGCACCCGCAGCCCAGAGCTGTTCCATTAATACACGGCTTGAGGCTTCACGCATGTCATCGGTATTAGGTTTGAAGGACAGCCCCCAAAGCGCAAAGGTTTTGCCTTTCAGGTCGTCACCGAAGTGGCGCTGAATGAAAGCAGGCAATTTATATTTTTGCTGATAATTGACCTGTTCCACCGCCTGCAAAAGTTTTGGCTGATAACCGATGTGCTCTGCGGTACGGATTAATGCCTGAACATCTTTAGGGAAACAAGAACCGCCATAACCGCAACCTGGATAGATAAAGTGGTAACCGATACGGGAGTCAGAACCAATCCCCTGACGCACTTTTTCGATATCAGCACCCAGCATTTCTGCCAGATTGGACATTTCGTTCATGAAGCTGATTTTGGTTGCCAGCATACAGTTGGCCGCATATTTGGTCAGTTCAGCACTGCGGATATCCATCAGGATCATACGATCGTGATTACGGTTAAACGGTTCGTAAAGCTCACGGATAGGATCGATGGCATCAGGATTATCTGTACCGATGACGATACGCTCAGGACGCATACAGTCAGCAACCGCAGCACCTTCTTTCAGGAATTCAGGATTGGATACGACATCAAAAGTGATATCCACGCCGCGTTCTTTGAGTTTTTCACTCATTACCGCACGCACTTTATCGGCGGTACCCACCGGCACGGTAGACTTATCGATGACTACTTTAGGTCCAGTCATATGCTCGGCAATAGTGCGCGCCACAGCAGTCACATATTTAAGATCCGCAGAACCATCTTCATCTGGCGGAGTACCGACAGCGATAAACTGGACGGTAGCATGGGCAACACCTTCAGCCGCATTGGTGCTGAACAGCAAACGCCCTGCTTCGTAATTACGTTGAACCAGAGGGGTTAGACCTGGTTCAAAAATTGGGATCTGCCCGTTCTTCAGGTTTTCCACTTTCTTTGCATCAACATCGATGCACAAAACTTCGTGCCCGACTTCAGCAAGAACCGCCGCCTGAACAAGTCCGACGTAACCGATACCAAAAACTGTTACTTTCATCAGCGAATTCCTATTTGTTATTTTTTAAACAACGTGAAACAGACAGCCAAAAATTCCGGAACGCATTATACCAGTTTCAGCCGCAAGTTCGCCTGCAAAGGCATATTTTGCATAAGATAGGTCTTAGCAGAATGGATTAAAACGAAGATAGGTAATAACACGCCGAAAAAATGCTCAATGTTATTAAGGCATTATTATCAGTGACATTAAGTGAGTTCACTCTGTGGACAGCATTAATCTCAGACGTCCACCCGCTCCCCATACCTGACACTGCCACGCATCGCATTTCTGACTGATTTGATTGGAATATGTTGCACCCGTCGTCCCCAGCGGGACACCGTTACTGAGCTGGATCATATTGGTGCCGGTATTGACGTTGGCATGTAATCCCGCAGAAACCAGAATGAGATTCTTAAAACCGGCATGATAATAGCCCAGTAACAAAGGGAATTGCCCTTCAAGATTAGCCTGTCTGAATAAATGATTGACTTGTTTGAGCAACGTTGACATTTGCGGTAACCGCTGTTGCTGATTACTCAAATGCTCACGTAATAAGCTGTTAAAAATGGCCCGCAATAATAAGGCTGCCAGAACGCCATTTTCATTGGCGCGGGTGACGTCAAGACAATAAAACCCGAGATCTTTGGATGAAAGCGCCGCAATATCGAGCACCAGCCCCGGACGGTCCGCTGTTGTCAGCTGCCGGTAGTTAATGCGGCAACTCGCCAGCGTCTGCTGCACAGGCGGTTGCAACTCCTGCAATAACCGCTGGGCTTCATTCGGATTGCGGCACAGCGCTTCCCAGTCCTGAACCAGTGAACTTTCTTCCATCGCCTGTGAGGAAAAAAGCTTTGGGTACAATGACGTAAGCAACGCCTCACGTAAACGCTGCAAGTCGTTAAGAGGTTTAAGCAGAACATCTTCCACGCCAAGCCGCAACATAGAAGCGACATCGGTCATTTTATCAGTGGCTGAAATCACCAGCACCGGGATTTTGTTGCCCTGCAATCTCAGATTTTCGACAAACTCCATCCCGCCCATTTCTGGCATCGCTAAGTCACAGAGGATCAGGTCAGGCGGGTAGTCTTCAAGCAGGGATAACGCTTCAAGACCATTCTCAGCTTCGGTAAAGGTGGCACCCAGGGAACTTACATAGCCAGCAAGGATAGATCGGAAAACGGCTTCGTCTTCAACGATGAGAATATGCTTGCTTGTAAGTGGCTTGTCCATCAGGGTCCCCCAGAATTTCTTATTCTAATAGTGGCTCATAAAGCCTGTTTTTGCTTGGCAGAATTGTCAGATTCGACCAAAGACGTTTTAAGCCATTCAGAACTGTCTATTTTTTATCAGGGGCAACAACTGTTCTCTTTGCTTCTCAACCGCAAGCCTGCCCGCCTCAATCGCTTCTTCCGCCCGATGAAAATCCAGCGTCGAAATCTGCGGACAATATGGCTGGATCAACACATCCGGCGGGTCACCTGCCATACGGTTACGCTTAAGCCGGTTCTCCAGCACCTGAATAGAGGTCGACATGATCTCCATCGCCGAAGGGCTGACATTCGGCTTTCTGGCGTTTGGACGAGTTAAGCGCTGGCGGATTCTGTCACGCCAGCTGACTTCTTTCTCAGTATTTAGTGCTTCTCCGGTCGGTTGTACGGTAAGCAAATCTTGCTGCATCAGATGTGCGTCATGCTGAAGGTCGACAGCAATCACGATATCGGCCCCCAGAGCACGGGTCAGCGACACCGGCACAGGATTGACCACTGCGCCGTCAACCAACCAGTAACCGTTATGCCAGACCGGCGCCAGCAGGCCCGGCATACTGCATGAGGCGCGAATAGCCTGATGCAAATCGCCTTTAGTCAGCCACAATTCTCGTCCGGTACTCAGGTTTGTCGCGACGGCACCAAACTTCTTCGAGCATTTTTCAAACTCATTGATGCGGATCAACTGACCGACCGCATTGAAAACCCGCTCTCCGCGCAATAATCCGCCGCGTCGCCATGAAAAATCCATCAGCCGCAACACATCCCAGTAGCTGAACGAACGTACCCAGCTTTCAATCGCCGGTAATCTGTTGCTCACATACGCCGCACCGACCAGCGCACCCACCGAACAACCCGCCACCACATCGACTTCGATATCCATTTCTTTCAGGGCATTGATCACGCCAATGTGAGCCCACCCTTTTGCCGCTCCCGACCCCAGGGCAAGACCGATGGTGACTTTTCTGCTCATCTGATGACCTTAATATTTCGCATATCTTGAGAATGGGCCGGGAAGCGCGTTGTCACCCGGCGAGTTTGTTAGGTAACATATCATTTTGGTGCATTCAATAGCGCAGACCGCGCACCGGATGTTGATACTCTGCCTGTTCAGGAGTTTGTGTGTCTGAAATATGCCCTTGCGGCAGCAGCCTTTCTTATGAAGAATGCTGCCAGCCCTACATTACTGAGAATAAAGTGGCGCCTTCTCCGGCAGCTTTGATGCGCTCGCGCTATACAGCCTATGTTTTGAAAAATGCGAGTTATCTGATCGCCTCCTGGCACCCGGACTGTCAACCCGAGCAATGGCGTGACAGTTTACAGGAAGGCTTTACCAGCACGCACTGGCAAGGACTTGAGGTTATCCGCGAAACAGACGGGCGCGACAACAATGAAGGCTTTGTCGAGTTTGCTGCGCGATTCACAGAAACCGGTGATGAATACATTCACCTCATCCATGAACGCTCGCGATTTCTTCGTTTAAAAGAACGCTGGTACTATATTGATGGAATTAAACCGCAGACAGGCCGAAACGATGCTTGCCCGTGCGGTTCCGGCAAAAAATATAAGAAGTGCTGCGGTAAATAATTCAACCGTAATATTGATAAGTCTTGGACAGGATCCACACCCTCATGCCGCAACAGAACGTACAAACCAAGGTGTTACGCACCATTTGCCCTGACGCAAAAGGTCTGATCGCCAAAATTACCAACATTTGCTATAAGCACGAACTCAATATCGTGCAGAACAACGAATTTGTTGATCACCGTACCGGCCGCTTCTTTATGCGTACTGAGCTGGAAGGGATTTTCAACGACACCACCCTGCTGGCCGATCTCGACAGCGCGCTGCCTGCCGGTTCTGTACGTGAGCTGAACAGCACCGGACGTCGCCGCATCGTTATTCTGGTCACCAAAGAGGCGCATTGCCTGGGTGACTTACTGATGAAAGCCGCTTACGGTGGTCTGGATGTCGAGATTGCTGCGGTCATTGGCAACCACGATACTTTGCAGACGCTGGTTGAGCGTTTCGATATTCCGTTCCATCTGGTCAGCCATGACGGTCTGACCCGCGAACAGCACGACAGCGCGATGATTGCGCAAATCGATCAGTACCAGCCTGATTATGTGGTGCTCGCGAAATACATGCGCGTACTGACGCCGGGCTTTGTGCAGCATTATCCGCATCAGGTGATCAACATTCACCACTCGTTCCTGCCGGCATTCATCGGCGCCCGTCCGTACCATCAGGCATACGAGCGCGGCGTGAAACTGATCGGTGCTACGGCTCACTACGTGAATGATAATCTGGATGAAGGCCCGATCATTATGCAGGACGTCATCAACGTCGATCACACTTATACCGCTGAAGATATGATGCGTGCAGGCCGTGACGTTGAGAAAAACGTCCTCAGCCGGGCGTTATACCGCGTGCTGGCGCAGCGTGTATTTGTTTACGGAAATCGCACGGTTATTCTGTAAACCCATTCTGACGGTGCTTTTCGTTCAGAGAAGCACCGTTAAGAACAAAAAAACCGCAAACGAACTTTTTTATCGCTTTCAGGACTTTACACCTTCGAATCATTTGGTATTATGCGCCCCGTTCGCAGCTAACCGCTGTAACGATAAATCATCCATGTAGCGCATGATGATTTAAGGCCAGAAGTAAGTAGTAAATGCCACAAAAAATTGTGGTGGGGTTCCCGAGCGGCCAAAGGGAGCAGACTGTAAATCTGCCGTCATCGACTTCGAAGGTTCGAATCCTTCCCCCACCACCATCTTCCAGAAATTCCGTCCCTTTTCCGAAAACTCCAAACTAAAATAAAAATGCAAATCGGGAAGGATAGAGAACCTTCGACCCGAAGGTTTGAGCCGAGCAAAGCGAGACAACGTTGCGCAGCAACGACCCGAAGGGCGAGTCCGGAGGACGAGTAATCCTTCCCCCACCACCATCTTCCAGTATTTCGCACTACCTCCTCCAAAAACAAAAATCAAATAAAGCACAAAGCGGGAAGGATAGAGAACCTTCGACCCGATTCCAGACTCATCCCTGAGTCACTTCTTAGTAAACTTTCCTGTATGCCCCGTCAAACCTGAACAAAATGTCCTGCTGATATTTCCTGATATTGCCTTTGCGGCGGAACATAGCCGTTATCGCGCACCGGGCTCTTCAGCTCATCCACCTGCATTTGCCGTTTGAGCATTCTGCGGGAGGGATCCGGCACCGGCACAGATGCCATCAGTTTTTTGGTATACGCATGTTGGGGATTATCAAATATTGCCGCACGTGGCCCGATCTCCACGATTTCCCCCAGATACATCACCGCCACGCGATGACTCACCCGCTCAACCACCGCCATGTCATGCGAAATAAACAGATAGGAAAGATTCATGCTTTCCTGCAAATCGAGCAGCAAATTCACGACCTGCGCTTTCACTGACACATCCAGCGCCGAAACCGACTCATCAGCGACAATCACTTTGGGATCGAGCGTCAGGGCACGCGCGATGCAAATTCGCTGACGCTGACCGCCGGAAAACTCATGCGGAAAACGGCGCAGCATATCCGGCGACAACCCGACCCTTTGCAGCAGCGACGCCGCCTTCTCTTTCGCATCGCTGCGGTTATGCAGTTTATGTTGCAGCATCGGTTCGATCAGCGCGTCGCCAATGCGCATACGCGGATTAAGACTGGCGAAAGGATCCTGAAATATCATCTGGATGCGCTGACGCATTTGCAAAATGTCGCGCTTACCCAGATTCGTGACATCGAAACCGTCGAAATCAATCGCGCCGCTGTGCGGCTTCAGCAGACGGGTCACAGCACGCCCCGTCGTGGATTTCCCGCAACCGGACTCGCCGACCAGCGAAAGCGTTTCGCCCTGAAATAAATCAAAGCTGATATTTTCCACCGCGTGCACCGCGCCTACCTGACGGCTGAAAATACCGCCATACACCGGAAAACGCGCGCTGAGGTTTTTGACCGATAACAACGGCGTCAGCCCCGAATCTATGGTTCCCGCCACTTCCTGCGGCACACTGGCTTCACCGGTTTGCAGGTTGATTTGCGGAAAACGCAGCGGCCAGTCGCGCCCCTGCATCGACCCTAATTTTGGCACCGCCGCAAGTAATGCACGGGTATACGGGTGTTGAGGCCGGTGGAAAATGTCTTCCGTCGCCCCGCTTTCCACCGCTTCTCCGCGATACATCACCAGCGTCCGGTCGGCAATCTCCGCCACCACGCCCATATCATGCGTGATGAACAGCACCGCCATCCCTTCTTCTTCCTGCAACGTCTTGATCAAATCCAGAATCTGTCCCTGAATCGTCACATCCAGCGCGGTCGTGGGTTCGTCCGCGATCAGTAATTTCGGTTTCAGCGCCAGCGCCATGGCGATCATCACGCGCTGGCGCATGCCGCCGGAAAACTGATGCGGATATTCATCAAAACGCGCGTTAGCATTCGGAATACGCACTTTTTCCAGCAACCGCAGGGTTTCAGCCCGCGCTTCAGATGACGACATGCCGCGATGCCGCTTCAGGCTTTCGGCAATCTGGCGGCCAATACTGAATGTCGGATTAAGCGACGTCATCGGTTCCTGAAAGATCATCGCCATCTCATTGCCGCGGATATCGCGCATCTGTTTGTCCGAGAGCCGTAACACATTGCGCTGATTAAGCCAGACCTCGCCCTCAATCCGGCTGCTTTGTGCTTTCAGTAAACACATCACCGACAGCGACGTCACGCTCTTGCCGGAACCGGATTCACCGACAATCGCCAGCGTTTCTCCGGCATAGACGTCAAACGACAAATCACGCACTACCGGCAGCCAGTCGTCCTCGCCGAGAAATGAAGTGGTCAGATGCTTCACGCTCAGCACGGGCTGACGTTTTTCCTGCTGTCCGGCGGTCTGATTCATCTTATGGCTCCTGAATTATTTGCTGCGCGCGGAAATCTGCACCTGCGGCACATAGCTGAAATCCCGGTCAAACGGGAAGGTTTTGCGTGCTTTGCGGTTGCGCGGCAGGCGCTCTACAAACTGATCCACCACGCCGTTAGACAGCGCCATCAGATTCGGACTGGCAATCGGCGCCAGTTCCGGCGACAGATAACCGGATTTCACCACCACGATATCGGCGCTATGCGGATCGAGTTCCAGCACAGTGAAATCGCTGATGTTGTGATACGGACGACGACGCGCCGACACCACGACGTCAATTCCGCCAGTGCGCAGAACCGCCTGACGGTCAGAAGGTGTCAGTGCATCGAGCAGGAAAACCACCTCAAAATCACCTTTCACCTGCGGGCTGGAATGATCCAGCGAAGCCCCTAACGTCAGCGTCAGCACTGATCCCACGCCAGCGTTAAATGCCGCGTCCGTTGCCGGTGCATCGGCAATACCTGCCACGATCGTATTTTGCGCATACTGTTTGATAAGCTCCTGCAACACATCTGCACGATCGCCCACGCCGCCGCCGGTCGGGTTATCGCCGGAATCGGCCAGCACCACCGGACGAGTTTCACAGGCAATCGCCTTTTTCACACAGGCCTCAACGGTGTCCGTTTCACAGCCAAACACGAAATCTTCGCGCGCGTCCCAGTAAGCCTGCGCCAGTTGCGTGCCCTGTTGTTCCAGCGCCGTCCGGTCGGTGCCGGTCATGATCACTGCGGCTGTCGCTCGTGGCTCATCTGCCCATACATAACCAACCATCAGCGAGCTGTCCCACACGCCATCCACTTCATCCATTTCTGGCAGACGGGCGTACAAACTTTTCGCCGGTTCATCTTCCGTACTGGTACGTTCACCCGGTAATACCACCGGCACCGGCACCCACAGCAGCGTCGGTTTTACACCGGTTTGCAGATGTTTCACCAGCATCGCGACCGAACGGCGCATGGTTTCCTCCACATCGATATGGGGCGCGGTGCGGTAAGTCGAAAACATATCAATGGCGTCGATAATCCGCTGAGAAACATTGCCGTGCAGGTCATAACTGACGCTGATCGGACAATCCGGCCCGACGGCTTTACGCGCCGCAGCAATCCAGTCGCCTTCCGCATCCTCCAGCCCTTCGACATACATCGCGCCGTGCATCGCCAGATATAAACCATCGAACGGTTTTTGCGCTTCCAGTCCTGCCAGCATTTCCGCTTTGAATTTATCGTACGTTGCGCGCGCTACCGGACCACCGGCAATGGCACGGGCGTGGATAGTCGGTAAAAACGTCGCCGGGTAATCCTGCAAAAAACGAAAACGCGGCGACGCCAGTAACTGGGCGTCACGCACGACGGTGAAATCCCTCTCCTCATTCAGCACCGGGTTATAAGTGCTGCATTCAATGTGGATACCGCTGACAGCTATACGCATGTTGATGATTCCTCAGACAGGCTTCAGACCGACCAGAAAGCGGTGTGCAGCAATACTCGCCGCCGCGCGCGCCCAGGTGTCGTCATTTAGGGTAAAAGTACGAACCGGCGTTTTCCCGGCATTTCCCGGCAAAACATTGGCTTCGATAGACTGATGAACAACCGTGCCGAACAGCCCGGAGAAATCTGCGTCCTGATGAGCTATCAGGATCAGGTCCGGGTCATTAATTTGAATCAGATGGGATATCGCTAAACCGAGCGCCGAACCGGCACGGTGCAGAATACGTACCGCTTCGCTGACACCCTGCATCGCCAGCTTTTCCAGGCCGCCAATGGTGGTCGCTTCCAGCCCGCCGTCTCTGGCCATTTCGGCAATGGCATTCAGAGACGCCAGCGTATCGAGACAACCGCGCTTGCCGCAGCGGCAGGGCAAACCGTTCAGTTCCAGCGTGCAGTGGGCGATTTCCCCTGCGCCGCCATGCAGGCCGCGATGCAACTGACCGGCGACAAAATGCGCGCTGCCGATCCCTGCGCCATGACTGACCAGCGTAAAGCTGCTCAAATCCCGCGCCTGCCCGAAATTTTTCTCACTCACCGCCAGTGCTTTGGCGTCATTTTCGATGGCCACGTCCATGCCGGTGGCCTGTGAAATCAGGCTGGCCAGCGGCACATCGCGCCAGCCAAGCAGCGCCGACTGTACGCAGGTGGACTGATGTTCATCAATAAGGCCGGATAACGTCACCCCCAGCCCGACCAGTTTTTTTGCCGCTTCGGGATGCGGTTCAAGCAGTGCCGGTAACGCGCTGGCGATGTTTTCTGCCAGACGCTGCGGACTGGCACCGGCCTCGAACGATACCCGTGAAAGGATTTCGCCATGCAGATTAATCAGCGCCATCTGCGCCGGATTTTGCAGCAAGGAAACGCCGGCGAACCACGCGCCATCCGGATGAACCACCAGCCGCACCGAAGGTCTGCCCTGCCCGTTCCCCGGCACGGTTTCCGCTTCGTGCAGGAAACCGGCGTCGATCATTTCACGCACCACGCCGCCAATCGCCGCTTTGCTCATTCCTGAAAGCTGCGCCAGTTCGGTACGGCTCAGACCGCCGGATGCATTGACCGCACCCAATATCTGACGTTGCAAAGTTGTTAGCATATTCGTTTCGGCGCTCTCAGTTTTTGGTCATCTGCATTGACATTAAACGCTGGAAATGGATATATCAATGCCAATTAGTTCACAAAATAAACTAAATGTTGGCATATAAGTATTTCATATGAACTATTTGTTAAATCTCTTTGTTAAAACAAACTGTCATTAAAACCGGCGTTTTACCAAACCGGCAGACGTAGCCAGAGCCACTTAATCCGATTTTTCACGCAGAGGGCAGAACATGAAGATTACCCGTTACATCCGGCGTCCCGTGCAGTTAACGTTGCTGAGCAGCGCTCTTCTGGCGGCGTTTTCGCTGCCGGTTTACGCCGCCACACTGAACGTGATGCAAAACGAAGCACCGCGCAGTATGGATCCGGGCAACCAGACCGCGACCTTTACCGGTACCGTGCTGGATCCGATGTATGAAGGCCTGCTGCGCATGTCGCCGCAGCTGAAACCTGAAGCCGCGCTGGCGACTTCGTGGAGCAGTGATGAAAGCGGGCTGGTGTGGACATTCAAACTGCGCAGCGGCGTTACTTTCCATGACGGCACACCGTTTAACGCCGATGCGGTGGTCGCCAACTTTGCCCGCCATCTCGACACAAAACGCGGTCTGGCGGCCAGCGGACGTCTGCGCACCTTCCTCGACAGCGTGACCAAAACCGACGATTCCACCGTCGTCTTCAAACTAAAAAAACCGTATCCGGCGTTCCTGAATTTACTGACCACTGGCGCCTGTCTGATGGTCAGCCCGGCGGCCGATAAAACCGGCACGCTCGACAGCAAAGCCGTCGGTACCGGCCCGTACAAAATGGTGCAATACAAAACCGGTGAATTCGTGCTGGAAGAAAAATATCCGGGCTACTGGGGCGATAAAGCCGCCGGGCCGGATGACATTAAATGGACGTGGAGCGCCGAGCCTTCGGTCATGAATATGGCGTTGCAGGCGGGCGAAACTGACGTAATTAACCCGGTGCCGCCGCAGTTTGCACGCGTGCTGAAAAACAATCCGAAGTTCGACCTGCATGAAAGCCCGGGTGCCTCCGTGTTCTGGGTGGCGCTGAATACCGATCTCAAACCGCTCAGCGACGTCCGTGTGCGTCAGGCACTGAACTACGCCACCGACCGTGACGGTCTGGTGCGCGCCATCATGTCCGGCTTCGCGCAACCGGCGAACTCGCCGCTGGCACCGGTCACCGCCGGTTATGACAAAACCCTGAACCCGTATCCGCTGGATCTGGCGAAAGCCAAAGCCCTGCTCAAAGAAGCCGGTGTGGCTGACGGATTCACACTGTCGATTGCAGTGCAGGGTCAGGACGCACGTATCGGTCAGGTGCTGCAAAGCATGTGGGCGAAAATCGGCGTGAAGCTGGACGTGAAAATCATGGAAAGCGGCGTTTGGACCAAAGCGGCATTTGCCGATCAGGCCGGTAAAAAAGCCGATAACACCGGCGCGGTGCTGGCATCCTGGTCTTCCGGCGCGAACGGCGCCGATCTGCAACTTCGTCCGCTGTACTACAGCAAAAGTTTTGCTCCGGGCGGCGCAAATCTGGGCTTCTTCAGTGACCCGAAACTGGATGAAATGTTAGACAAGGCCGCATCGACGCTGGATGAAAATACCCGCAATGCGATTTATGTCGATGCGCAGAAAGAGATTAACCAGCAGGCGCCGCAGGTGCTGTTGTATTACCAGAATGACTTGTACGCCACCGGCAAAAACATCTCAGGCGTCACGATGATCCCGGGCGGCCAAATTGTGGTGAAAGATGCTCAGAAGAAATAAACGCATTCACAGTGGGAAATAGCCATGAAAGCCTATCTTGCCAAAAAACTCATCGCCTTCCCGATCATCCTGATCGGGGTTTCGATGCTGATTTTTGTGTCCATCCGCGCGCTGCCGGGGGATCCGGCACGTCTGATGGCCGGGCCTGAAGCCACGCAGGAAGCCGTTGATGCCATGCGCGTTCGCCTCGGGCTGGATCAGCCGCTGCTGACGCAGTATCTGCATTTTGCCGGTGACGTTCTGCACGGCAATCTCGGCGTCTCGTTGCAGTCGCAGCAGCCGGTGACGCAGGAAATCGGGGAACGCATGCCTTACACGCTGATGCTGGCAGTACTGTCGTATTTTCTGGCAGTGGCGATTGGCGTTCCGGCGGGCATGATAGGCGCGGTGTACCGCAACCGCTGGCCGGATTTTGGCGTGATGTTACTGGCTATCGCCGGTGCTTCGATTGCCAACTTCTGGCTGGGGCTGATGGCGATGAACACCTTCTCGGTCAATCTCGGCTGGCTGCCGTTGCTCGGCGCAACGTCATGGAAAAGCTATATTCTGCCTTCGGTGACGCTGGCCGTTTTGCCGATGGCGGTGATGGCGCGCATGACGCGATCCAGCATGCTGGATGTGCTCTCGGAAGATTATATCCGCACCGCCCGCGCCAAGGGGTTGTCGGCAACGACCGTGTATTGCAGCCATGCTTTTCGTAACGCGCTGATCCCGATTGTCACCATTGTGGCGCTCAATTTCGGCAGTCTGATTGGCGGCGCAGTGGTGACCGAATCTGTCTTTAACTGGCCGGGCATTGGCCGCTTGCTGGTAGATTCCGTGCGTTATCGCGATTATCCGGTGATTCAGGGCGTTGCGCTGGTCGCTGTCTGCGGTGTGGTGGTGATGAATCTGCTCGGTGAATTACTGATCGCTTTCCTGAATCCAAAAATAAGGTTCGATTAATGTCTGCCATTATCACGCAATTACCCCGTCGCAAACCGCGCACGCTGCGGTTTTTCCGCTGGTTGTGGCAACATCCGGCAGTGTCCATCGGCGGCTTTATCGTCAGTCTGATTGTGCTGATGGGAGTGTTCGCACCCTTAATTGCCCGTCACGATCCTTACGCCCAGGATCTGATTGATACCCTGCTTTCCCCCGGTGCCGATCACTGGTTTGGCACTGACGATTACGGGCGCGATATCTTCGCCCGCGTCATTTACGGGGCACGCATTTCCATTATTGAAGTGGTGCTGAGTGTTGGTCTGGCGATGATTATCGGTATTCCGCTGGGCATTATTGCCGGTATGGCCGGTCGTTATACCGACATGATCATCATGTGGTTTATGGATATGCTGTTCGCGTTTCCGGGCATCGTGCTGGCGATTCTGGTGGTCAGTATTCTCGGCGGCGGTCTGGTGAATCTTTTGATCGCCATTTCGCTGTTCGCCATTCCGGTGTACGCACGTCTGAGCCGTAACCTGACGCTCGGTTTAAAGCAGATGGAATATGTCGAAGCGGCGCAGGCGCTGGGTTTGTCTAATTACCGGATCATCGTGCATTACATTTTGCGCAATGCCATCGGGCCGATTATCGTGCAATCGACGCTGACCGCCGGCACGGTCATTCTTGCCGCGGCCAGCCTCTCATTTCTGGGGCTTGGCGTGCAGCCGCCGATGCCGGAATGGGGTACCATGATGAGCGATGGACGCAACTTCCTCGGCATTAATATTTACCTTTCGCTGTTCCCGGGTCTGGCCATTATGCTGATCGTGCTTGGTTTTAACGTACTGGGCGACGGGCTGCGAGATTTACTGGACACACGCTCATGACCTCAGCTGTTTTTTGCGCCGATATCGGCGGTTCATTTATTAAGTTTGGTGTTTCGCGCCATCCCGGCGAAATGGAAGAATGCGGCAAAGTCCCGACACCGGTTTCTTCATGGGACGATTTTGTGCAGGCGATGCACAATCTGATCGAAAAATTTGGCGCAGATTTACCCGCCGGTACACCGCTGGCGATTTCTACAGCCGGACTGGTTTCGCCACAAACCGGCGAAATGCTGGCAACCAATATTCCGGCATTTACCGGACATTCGCTGGCGAAAGATCTCAGCGTTGCGCTCGCCCGCCCGGTAACGGCGGCGAATGACGCGGACTGTTTTGCGCTCGCCGAAGCCCATGCCGGTAACGCGCAACACCAGCCGGTGGTGGTCGCCATTATTCTGGGCACCGGCGTCGGTGGCGGACTGGTGATCAACGGTCAGCTGGTGCGCGGTCACGGCGGCGTCACTGGCGAATGGGGTCACGGCGCCATCACCCGCACTGAGCTGGTGATAAATGGCGAAAACTACGCCATTCCGCGGCTGAAATGTGGTTGCGGTCAGACCGGTTGCCTCGACATGCTGGGTGGCGCTCGCGGAGTGGAACGCTTACATCAGCATTTTCATCATCAAGACTGCACCAGTCTGGAGATCGTGACCGGCTGGCTGAACGGCGATGCCAGCGCGTCTCTCACTGTTAACGCCTGGTTGGAACTGGTCGCCGAACCGCTGGCCTTACTGGTCAATATTCTTGGCCCTTCGCGGATTGTCGCCGGTGGCGGACTGGCTTCTGCCAGTGAACTGATCGCCGCGCTGGATGTGAAAGTACGCAGCGGCGTTCTGCACAACTATCAACAAACGCTGCTGGTGCCGGGGAAATTCCTGACCGACGGTGGCCTGGTCGGCGCATCAGTGATGGGAAGACTGGAAAGTTAAGGAGCTGCCCTCTCCTGCGGGATGAGGGCAACGTCTGATTTCAGCTCGCGACCAGCATCGGTTCCAGAACCGGTGCGGTTTGCTCGAAGACCAGTGACAGCAGAATTTTCTTCACCGCCATCGCTTCCTGCGATAATGCCAGCGTTTCAGAAACACACAGTGAAAGCGGAACCTGAATCGACGGGCTGCTGATGCATGACATCCAGGCTTTCGCCGGACCGGTCATGGCACGGGCAGCAGATTCAGGCAAAATGGTGACGCCCAGACCGCTGGCAACGGCAGCAGTCAGCGTGGCGGCAGATTCAATTTCCCCGATGATATTTGCGCTCAGGCGGCGCAGCGCCATAGCGTCATCCACCAGACGGCGGGTCACGTTGTGCGAGCGCGGCATGAATAAATTCATTTTCGCCACATCACTCAGTTCGACATATTTCCCCGGATTCAGCACCGAGTGTGCCCCGACGAGATACAAATCCTCTTTCATCAGCGGCTGGCTGCTCAGTCCGGCGGCCATACTGGTGCCATAAAATACCGCCATATCCATGCGCCCGTTGAGAACCAAATCACCCAGCGCCGTGCCGAAATTTTCATTCAGATATAACAAAATACCCGGATGCTGTTTACGCACCGCCTGTAACAGCGGCACCGCCAGCTGAGAAGCCGCCGTACCCGGCGCAAGGCCAACCGAAACCTGCCCGTTCAGCGACTGACCGGCATTATTGACCGCGCTGTGGATCTGGTCGCACTGGCGCAAAATCGCCTGCGCATGGGAATAAAGAATATTACCGGCTTCGGTAGGAGTGACGCCGCGCTTGGTGCGAATCAGCAATTGTTGCTGCAATTCTCCTTCCAGTGTCGCCAGTTGCTGGCTCAGTGCCGGTTGGGCGATATGCAGAACATCAGCAGCCTGCGTCAGACTGCCGATATCGACGATTTTCACAAAGTACTTCAGACGTCTGAGATTCATCTCTGTCTCCATCTTGCGCGAATGGGGTAAACCCGGGCGGTCGTTAATGATGCGAATAATAAGCCGGACTAATAAAAGCAAGATTTACGCCAATCTCCGGCGCGCAGGTAAAAAACGCCCGTTCAGAAAGCTAATACCGCAAAATATAAGAGAAAACGATTACGCACGATGAGCAGAAAGCTGGCGACGATGAAAAAAAAGAAGGGAATGAAATGCGCTGCAAAGGAAGGATGCACCAATATCATGCATTCTTATAGGTCATCCTTATAAATTAGCAGGGTTAATAACAGAGGCAGCCACCGCAAGGGCCGCAATCTGACACGCGGCCCTGAATACCAAAATCCATCACTTTTTGCTCTGGTTAACGTATTGCGAAAATAATCAATTTTTCATCAATGAGTTACCCAACTTTACTGACTTTATTGAGCACCATCTGATAAGCCGATTGCAGGTGACTGCGCATCATTTCCGCCGCCGCCTCCATTCGTCCTTCCAACACGGCGTCGATGATAGCGACATGCTCCTCGCACCATTCGCGCACCCGTTGTTTATTGGTGTAACTGCCAAACTCAAGCAAACGACGCAGCCTGTTTTGCTGCTGGATCGCCTGTAAAACAAAAATGTTGCCGCTGAATTCCGCCAGCATCTCGTGGAAAGTCGCATCCGTTTCGAAAATCTGACGGCCATCCACAGCCAGAATATCCGGATGCGTTATCAGATAAATATGCTGCATCCGCAGGCGGCGCAGCGCGCTTTTATCGGCATGAAAACCCGCCGCCAGCATCGCACCCGGCTCAATCATCAGCCGGAAACCGTAACCGTTACTCAGCGCCACATCGGTATTGAGCGTCGGTAAAAACGACCAGCCATGCCCCTTATTGCGGGCGATCAGGCCGTCCTCGGCCAGCCGCAACAACGTGCGCGCCAGCACCCCGCGGTCGGCGTCATAGCGCTGAGCGATTTCAGTTTGCATCAGGGAATCCGGCAACTTTCCGGCGATGCGATCTTTCACCAGCTGCTCGTATAAATCCTGATCGCTGCTGGCGGGGATATCGATGCTGATGCGCTGGAGTTCATCGAAGGCTTTCAGCAGGAAAAAACCCTGATTACGCCGCGCTTCGATAATCCCTAATTCACACAGCAATTTCAGGGCGGTACGCACCGGCGTGCGGGAAACGCCGAGCATATCGGCCAGCTGTTGCTCCCTGAGATGGTGACCTGGCTCAAATTTTGCTTCACGTATCAGGTCAAGGATTTGGTTTGCCAGACGCCTTCCGCTGGCTGTCGTAGTTTGGGTCATGGAATAGCAGCACCTGAAAGTATTTATTGTTTAGGTTTGTACAATATCACAAGCCTTGAGGAGGGTGAAGCCTGGTGATAAAGCCCCCAAATCGTGCAATTAACGCACCAAAAAAGAGCCTTGACTCACAAGCTTAATTGTATTTAATGAGACACAAAGAGGAATCTTGCTCATGGGAAACAGGAGTCTGTCATGTCAAAAAAATCTTTTTTGCGCCGATATGCCGCCGTCTCTCTGGCCGCTATTTGCCTGAGTGCCCCGCTGTTCAGCCAGGCCGCCGCGCCTGCTCTGGTCAGCAAAGGTCAGCTGACGTACGGCACCGCCGCCACGTTCATGCCATTTGAATTTACCAAAGACGGCAAGCTGACCGGATTCGATATCGACCTGATCACCGCCATGTCTGAAAAACTGGCGCTGAAACCGGCGCCGATGTCGATGGAATTCAAAGGGCTGATCCCGGCATTGCAGGGCAAACGTCTCGATATCATTAACTCCGCAATGTACATCAACCCGACCCGTTCTGAGCAGGTCGATTTCGTGCCATACCTGAAAATCGGCAGCCGCGTGATTGTGGCAAAAGGAAATCCGGAAAAAATCACCGGCCGTGATTTGTCCCTGTGCGGCAAAAACATTGCCGTGACGCTGGGCGGTATCGAAGAAAGCCAGGCGCGTGCGGATAACCAGAAATGTCTCGATGCCAAAAAACCGGCACTGACTGTGCTGACCTTCCCGGCAGCGACCGATTCCGCCGTTGCGGTCGCCCAAAAACGTGCCGATGCGGAATTCCTGTCAACACCGGGCGCGGTAGCGCTGCTGAGCGAAAAAGGTGACACCTTCGAAGCCGTCGGTGCTGAATTTGAAGCTGACACGCACATCGGTTTTGCCGTGCGTAAAGGCGATACCGAAATGAAATCGCTGCTGGAAAAAGGCCTTCAGGATGTCGTGAAAGACGGCACGTATCAGAAAATCATCAGCAAATGGCAGTTCCCGGCTTCAGTGTCCATTTTCTGAAACCGCGAAGTTAAGAAAAGATTTGCCCTGACGTTGAGGAAAGTTCATGTCACTTGATCTTGTTTGGCAATACCTGTTCTCACCGGCGTTCTTTCAGGGTGCATTAATGACCTTGTTGTTAACGGTGTGCTCGTTGTTCTTCGGCATTATTGCCGGGCTGGTGCTGGCCCTGCTGCAGGAATCCCGCTTCCGGGCGGGTTCCGTTCTGGCTTTCTTTTATCTGTGGTTGTTTCGCGGCACACCGGTGCTGTTCCAGATTATTTTCGTTTACAACGTTCTGCCGACCTTTGGCCTGCGATTCTCCGCTTTTACCTGCGCGGTGATGGCGCTGTCCTTAAATGAGGGCGCCTATATGGCCGAAATTCTGCGATCCGGTTTGCAGGCCGTACGCAGCGGTCAGCGTACCGCCGGGATGGCGCTTGGTATGACCCAAAGCCAGATCATGCGCAAGATAGTTTTGCCACAGGCCGCGCGGATTGTGCTGCCGCCGATGGGCAATCAGATGATCAGCATGCTCAAATCCAGCGCACTGGTGTCAGTGATTGCGGTACAGGAACTTCTGCTTATCGCCAACCAGACCGCCAGCGCAAGCTTCCGTTATTTCGAAGCCTTGTGCGCCGCCGGGATTTACTACCTGGTGCTGACGTCGATCTTTATGGTCGGACAGGCATGGCTGGAACGCTCTCTTGATCCGAAAAAGCGTAAGAAACCCGCGCTGTCCTTGACCGAACGCCTGCTGCGCAGCAGCACGCCAAACTGAGGAGAAGCCCGTGAATAAATCCAAACCGGTTCTGGAAATCATCGGCGTCGATAAACATTTTGGCGCACAACATGTTCTGAAAAACTGCTCCCTGAATGTGGCTCAGGGCGAAACCGTGGTGCTGATCGGCCCGTCCGGCTCAGGCAAATCCACCTTACTGCGTTGCATTAATTTGCTGGAACCGATTCAGGGCGGCGCAATCTTCTTTCGTAATCAGGACATCACCCACGCCAGCATGGAGCCACACAAACTGCGTCAGGACATCGGCATGGTGTTTCAGAACTACGAGCTGTTTTCGCATCTGACTGCCGCAGAAAACATCATGCTGGCCCCCATGACCGTGCTGGGCATCAGCCGCAGTGAAGCTGAAGCGCAGGCACTGGAACTGCTTGGCAAAGTGCGTATTCCCGACAAGGCGGATTCGTTCCCTGATGAGCTTTCCGGTGGACAGCAGCAGCGCGTTGCCATTGCCCGCGCGCTGGCGATGAAACCAAAACTGATGCTGTTTGATGAACCGACTTCAGCCCTGGATCCGGAGATGATCCGCGAAGTGCTCGACGTGATGGCCGATCTCAGCGCCGAAGGCATGACCAGCATTGTGGTCACGCACGAAATGGGCTTTGCGAAACGCGCAGCCAATCAGATCGTCTTTATGGAAAACGGCGAAATTATCGAAAACGCGACCGGCGAAAAATTCTTCGGCGGCGACGTCAGCCTGCGGGCGCAACGTTTCTTAGATCAAATCTTACATTAATCACTTTTAGCACCACTGAATCACACACTGCGCTCTCACCAGGGGCCTGACTTTTGCCACAAAACTGTATTTCAAATACTGTATTTCAGGAGACACCGATGAGCCTTTCATCGCCCGATATCAGCAGAATGAAACGTGACCTTGCCGCACTGGTCGCGATCAATACTGAAAATCCGCCGGGACGCGAACGCGAAGCCGCTGAACTTATCAGCGCCATGCTGAGCGAAATCGGCTTCGACATGACACTCAGCGAATATGCGCCGGGACGCACCAACGTGATTGGCCGCCTCGAAAATGGCGCTGGCCCGTGCTTTGCTTTTAATACCCACATCGACGTGGTGCCCGCCGGTGAAGGCTGGCAGCAGGATCCGTTTACCCTCACCGAACGCGACGGCCGGTTATATGGTCGCGGTGCCTGCGACGCCAAAGGGCCGCTGATCGCCATGATCGAAGCCATGCGCTGGCTGGCGGCCAACCGCAACGACTGGAGCGGCACGCTGATGGCGATTTTTGTCGCCGACGAAGAAGTCGCCAGCGAAGGTGCGAAGTTTTACGTGCGCGAAGCCCCGGCACATATCGACTTCGTGGTGATCGGCGAACCAACCTCTAACACCACGTATTCGGCACATAAAGGCAGTTTGCGCCCGCTGGTCCGCGTTCACGGCGTCACCGCTCACTCCGGCACACCGGAACTGGGCGAGAACGCTATTTTCCGCGCCGCACAACTGCTCGGTCTGGTGAAAGAAACCCACCAGCACACCGTGCGCTGCCGCTGTCATCCGCTGGTCGGTAATGCCAGCCTGACGGTCACCCGCATTAACGGCGGTCATGCCGATAACGTGCTGCCGGGTGCCTGCGAATTACTGCTCGATCGTCGCATGGTGCCTGGCGAAGACGAAGACACAGTGAAACAGGAGATTCAGGATTTACTGCAACTCGCCCATGACAAATTCGGTGTACGCAGCGAAATCATTACCTTCAAACCGACCACCGGCGGTGCAACCGAAACCGACTCCGGCGATCCGATTGTGCTGGCCGGCGTTGAAGCTTGCGCGGCACAAGGCAATCAGGAACCGGGTCCGTTCGGTTTTCAGGGCGGTTGCGATCTGGTGCATTTTCGCAGCCTGGGAACCAAAGGCATCATCATCGGCCCCGGTTCGCTGGCGGTCGCGCACAAACCTGATGAGTTTATCCCGATCGACGAATTCATCGCAGGCAGCAAAATTTACTGCGATGTCGCGCTGAAAATGCTCAAACGCTGAGGAGGAGCCGGTGAAAGCTACGTTATATCGCACCGACCTGCGGTATCCGCATCTGCAACTTTACACCGCCTCTTCGGGCTGTGTGCCAGGGCTGGACACCTTGTATCTGCTGCTGGAAGACAAAAACGTCAACGGGCTGGGCGAAGTGCGTATCAATATCGCTTATCTCAATGGTTGCAACGCCGAAAGGGTGTTGAGTGATGTGATCCGTGCGTTGCAGCAACTGGATCTCAGCCAGCCTGCCAGCACGCTTTTGCTCAACCTGCCGCAACGGATGGCAGATTCTCTGGCACCGACACGCATGCTGCTGGATATCGCATTGCATGATCTGATTGCCCGTCAGGAAGGTATCAGCGTGGCAGAACTTGCCGGGGCAGAAAACAGCCAAACGGTGAGTTATCACACCAACCAGACGCTGTTCTGGACGCCGATGGAACAGATGCTGGAACAGGCCACAGCCTATGTGGAGCGCGGTTTTACTCAGCTGAAACTGCGCGTCGGTGTGGCGTCATTTGCTGAGGACGAAGCACGCCTTAGCGCCCTGCGCCGCCGTTTCGGACACGAGATCAGTTTGTCCGCCGATGCCAACGGACAATGGCAACCGGAAGAAGCCCGCAGTCATTTACTGTCGCTGGCGAAATTTGAAATGAGTTATCTCGAACAGCCGGTTTCTGACGCCAATGCGCACTATTACCCGGCGCTCGCCGAAGTCAGTCCGCTGCCGCTGATGCTTGATGAAAGCATGAGCAGCGAGGCGGATTTAGGACGTATTGTGCAGCTCAAAGGCAAGGTCATGGCGCATCTCAAGCTGGTCAAAATGGGAGGGATTGCGCCGACAATAGCGGCCGCACGACGCCTGACCGCGGCGGGTGTGCCGTTTATGATCGGCCAGATGAATGAAGGCGGTGCCGCTACCGCCGCCGCGCTGCACGTCGCCCGCGCCAGTCAGCCGGCTTATGCAGAACTTTACGGTGCCGACGGGCTGGGCAACGACCCGGTTCACGGCCTTTCCTATCATCAGGGTTTACTCAGCAGCCAGCCGGGCGCGGGGCTTGGCATCCGCTTTACCCCTTCTCAGGCAGAATTTATTCAGGAGTTTGAACAATGACAGCAACATCATTGCCCGACCTGGGCCGCGTCGTGCCAGGCGCAGAATCCGCCTTTCGTGAAGCAGAATATGCGCAGCGCATGGCGAAAGCGCGTCAGCTGCTGGTCAAAGCCGGTCTGGACGTCATGGTCATCACCGGTCCGGAAAATATCTTTTATCTGACCGGCCAGCAAACGCCGGGCTACTACACCTTCCAGACGCTGGTGTTGCCGGTAGAAGGCGATCCGGTTTTTGTCATCCGTCAGCTGGAGTATTTCAACTTTATCTCCAACACCTTTATCCGCGACGCCGCGATTTATACCGATGGCGATAATCCGGTGAATTTCCTGCTCGATGTGCTGAAAGCGCGCGGCTGGATGAAAAGCCGGATCGGTATCGACAAACGCGGCTGGTTCCTGCCCGTGGCGGTATACGAAGCGTTGCAGGCTGAAATCGGCACTATTCACGACGCAGCCGGCGTTATCGAACAACTGCGGGCTGTGAAATCTGCCGCCGAACTGGAAAAAATGGCCCACGCAGCGCGTTACGTTGATGCCGGTATGCTGGCAGGTCGCGCGGCGATTGCCGCCGGTGCCACTGAAAACGATCTGGTTTCCGCCATGATGGGCGCCGCCATTGCCGCCGGATCCGAATACATGGGCATGGAACCGCTGGTTTCCAGCGGTCCGCGCACCGGCGTACCGCACGGCACCTGGCGACGTCGCAAAATTCTCGATGGCGACCCGATTTTCCTGGAAATGGCCGCCACGCATGACCGTTACCACGCTGCCCTGATGCGCTCCGCCTGGCTTGGCAAACCACCCGCCGTAGCGCTGGAAATGGAAAAAGTGTGTCAGGAAGCGCTGCAGGCTGCACTGGATGCCATTCGTCCGGGCGCCACCTGCGAAGCACCGCATCTGGCGTGTCAGGCCGTCATTGACCGCGCCGGTTACACCGACAACTTCAAAAAACGCACCGGTTATTCTATTGGGATCTCATTTGCACCTGACTGGGGCGAAGGCGCGATCCTCAGCCTTTACAGCGGCATCACGACTGAATTACAGCCGGGCATGACCTTCCACATTCCACCGGCACTGCGCATTTACGGCGAATTCACCGTCGGTGTCAGTGAAACCATTGTGGTGACCGAAACCGGCTACCGCGCCCTCGGCACGGTGGAGCGTCCGCTGACCTTACTTTGATTTAGCGTTTAACAAGATGATGGGAAGTGAATAAATGAAAGACATCAGTGAAAGCCAGGCGCGCCTGAAAGGTATTTTTAATATTACCGTCACGCCTTTTACCGCCAGCGGCGAGTTTGATTTCGCGGGGCTGTCGCGCAATATCGAGCGCGTCATCAGCCTCGGTTATGACGGCATTTTGATTGGCGGCACCTACGGCGAATTCCCGGCAATGACCGCAGATGAGCGCACCACGCTGTTTCGTTATGTCATGGAAGTGGTCGGTAACCGCGTACCGGTAATGTTATGCAGCGCCGGCTCCGATGCCCGCGTCGTGCGCGATTTAACCCAACTGGCGGGTGATCTGGGCGGGCTCCCAATGGTGACACCGCCGTTTGTTTCGGAAGTGACGGAAGCACAAATCATCAGTTTTTTCAAACAGATGGCGCCGCTATCACGCACCGGTATTCTGGTGTACAACGCGCCGGGCATCGGCATTACGTTACCGCCTGTGGTGCTGGAGCAACTGGCCGATATCGAAGGCGTTGTGGGCATTAAACAAGGTGACCTGAACCCGACGGCCATTGACCAGATTGCCAACCGGCTGGGCGGACGTCTGCGCCTGTTCTGCGCTTCTGACCTGGCATTTTTAGGTCCGATGATGTGTGGTTTTGATGGCATCAGCACCACTAACAGCGGCGCATTGCCGGAAATCATTCTGGCGACATATCGTGCGCTGGAAAATGGCGATGCGAACACCGCGCGCGAACTGCACCGCCTTTGGTATCCGTACCGCGCCCTCGCCCGCCGCTATGGTCAGCCGCAACTGGTGAAAGCGGCCATGAACCTGCGCGGCTTCGACGGTCACCATGTGCGCGCACCACTGATTGATCTGGAGCCTGACGTTATCGGGCTGGTGGAGCAGGAACTCCAGCGTCTGGCTGCGGATCCGCGTTCCGGCGTCACCCTGAAGTAATCCGCTTTGCTAAAACTCCCGTCTGAGCAGGCGGGAATTTCCTCTCGTTACATCCGCTTTTCCGGGACATCCCGCAAATTCAGCAATGACATTTTTAATGTCCTTGCCATCGCCTTTCGACGTATATACCTTTGCACTATATTTTTCAGGCGAGTATTATTTGAGCAGATTTCCGGCTTAAACAACTTACTGAGGAATAACGACATGCCCAAAGGCACCGTATTTTTAAATAACAGGACTCAAAGCGTACGTATTCCGGCAGAGTGCCGTTTTCCAGACGAGGTAAAAATCGTGACGATAAGAAAAGTAGGGAGTTCACTGGTTTTAACGCCAGTGGATAACACATGGGATAATTTTTTCCACAGCGAACTGCGCGTGACGGATGATTTTATGGAAGAACGCGCCTCACAAGATCAGTCTGAGCGGGATACATTTTAATGCTGACCTATCTGCTGGACACCAATATTGTCATTTATATACTCAAACGCAGGCCGATGAGCGTGCTGGCGAAATTCAACCAGCACGCCGATCAACTGGCGATCTCAATGATCACTTATGCTGAACTACTGCATGGCATTGCGAAAAGCACCAGTCCGACCAAAAACAAACTGGCGGTAGAGGAATTCGTTTCTCATTTACGTATCGTGGACTATGACCAGAAAGCTGCCGCGCATTACGGACATATCCGTGCCTGCCTCGAAAAATGCGGCAGCCTGATTGGGGTGAACGATATTCATATTGCCGCACAGGCACGCAGCGCGGGTATGGTGATGGTGACCAATAATATGAATGAGTTCACCCGCGTTGACGGGCTCCTGACTGAGAACTGGGTGGGTCCTTCCTTAACTGCGCTTTGAACCCGCCGCTTTTAAAAACGCGGTCAGCAGCGGATGCGGTTTCACACGCAGTGACGACAACTCCGGATGCCCTTGTACTCCGAGATAAAACGGGTGATGAGTGAACTCAATACCATCAGCAATTTTTCCCGTAGCGTCAGTCCCGCTGATATGCAGCCCGAACTTCTCCAGATCGGGCTTCAGTTCGGGTTCAAGATGAAAGCGGTGGTTATAGCGCACGGTAAATTCATCGCCGAGGATGTCATTTAATCTGCTGCCAGGACGGCAATGCATCTGATAATCCCCAAGACGATGTACCGGAAATGTCGGCGTATCCGTCAGCGGGATAAAGGTTTTAATTTCGGCATTAGCATCGGCTTCGGCAAGATTGGCTTTCGTGGAACCAAGCATTTTCTGCACGATGGCCGTGGTCATGGTTTGCATACCCAGACAAAGCCCGAGAATGGGAATATTACGGTTCAGCGCGTAATGCGCCGCGCAAATTTGTCCGGTCACATTACACATCGCTGAGCCTCCGGGCAGCAATATACCATCGACATTTTCCATCACTTCATGCAGGTGATCTTCCAGCGCCTGCGGTGCTGCGTACACCATGTCCAGTGATAACGACAGCGCATCTGCCGCGTCCCCCAGAGCAGCCAGAGTGGCAGGGTAAATACTGCATTGATCCGACTGGGATCCGACCAGCGCAATGCGCAATGACGGGCCGGTGTGCGGTGGCATGTTCTGATTGATCCAGCGCCCGTAGCGGTCTCGCCACCAGCATCCTGACGCGTCATCTGTCTGACCATGACGCCTGAATACAAACCCCTGATTGGCGCGCTCAACCGTAACCAGTTCGTAATCCAGCGCGTTATCCCGCACCTGTCTGGCGATTTGCGTGAACTGAATAATTTGCATCGGCCCCAGCGGAACCACTACATCCTGCGTACCGTAAGTATTGAGCAGGTCTTCCAGCTCCATAACCTTTCCGGCGCTTTGCGGATTCATTCGCTCAGTCCACAGCAAACCGCTGGTCATCAGCTGTCCTTCGCCGATGACATGCTGACAGGCATCCGGATAACGGGCGATATCCCAGCTCACCGGCAGATGAGCTAGCGGTAAATGTTTTTGTGCTGCCAGTATTGCCGCCATCGCCCCGTACAGCGATGGCTCAGGTGTGTCATGTGCAACAAAAATAAAAGACATAAGACAACCTTGAAATATAAAAGGAAAGTGACGGCATTCCGCAGACTCCGGAGTCAGCCAAACGAGTTGCCGTGCCATTTCCGCCGGTAAAATGCTGCTCAGCACGAAGAAATTATGAGCAAAGCAAAAAGAAGAATGGTAAGTTTAAATTGGTTTTAATGATTCACATAATACAATTTTGTTATTACTCAAACAGGGGAAACAATGTCTGCTGAATTTCTTGCACCTCGTTTACGTCGTGTGCGCCCTTCGCCGACAGCGGCGATTTCCGACCAGGTGCGCGCATTGATTGCGTCTGGCTTTGATGTTATCAACCTCGGCGAGGGCGAACTCGATTTCGATACTCCCGCACATATCAGGCAGGCAGGCATCGATGCGATTGTACAAGGTGACACAAAATACACCGCGGTGGCCGGTACCGCCGCGCTGAAACAAGCCATCATTACTAAGTTTAATCGCGAAAATGGGATCAGCTACCGTGCGGACGAAGTGATTGCAGGTAGCGGAGCCAAGCAACTGATCTTCAATGCACTTCTGGCCACGGTTTCTGCCGGTGATCAGGTCCTGATTCCTGCGCCCTATTGGGTTTCTTATCCGGACATGGTGGCGCTGGCGGAAGGCGAGCCGAAGATAGTAACTTGCCTTGAAAGCCATGGCTGGAAGTTACAGCCGGAAGATCTGGCGGCCGCGATTACCCCGCAAACCCGCTGGGTTATCCTCAACTCTCCGAATAACCCAACCGGCGCGGTGTATTCTGCGAAAGAATTAAAGGCGCTGGCTGCCGTTGTGCTGGAACATCCACAGTTGCTTGTCATGGCGGATGATATTTATGAGCAAATTTGTTTTACCTCCGGCGAATTCGCCACGCTGGCGCAGGTTGAACCGCGCCTGAAGGATCGTATCCTCACGGTCAACGGTGTTTCAAAGGGCTATTCAATGACCGGCTGGCGACTGGGTTATGCCGGAGGCCCGGCCTGGCTGATTTCAGCGATGCAAATCTTGCAGTCCCAAAGCACGTCAAATCCATGCTCAATCTCACAGGCTGCGACCGTTGTCGCACTGGAACACGGCAGCAAATTCATCACGGAGTGGATTGAAATACTGTCACGCCGCCGCACCCTGATCATGAACTGCATCAACGCCATTGACGGCCTGAGTGCAGAGGTGCCGCCAGGAGCATTTTACGTTTTCGCTAATTGCCAGAAAATGCTAGATAAAACAACGCCTTCGGGTGAGTCCCTCAATACAGATGAAGATTTTGCGACTTATCTGCTGAAATTTGCCCACGTGGCAACGCTTCAGGGTTCAGCTTTCGGCGTACCAGGTTATTTACGCATCGCTTATGCCATTGATGACAAGCGTTTACAGGAAGCCTGTGAGCGGATCACCCGTGCCTGCGGCGAATTGCGCTAACCGGGCAAAGGCTGACAGAGTGCAGAAACAGGCCTTTCGGGTTCCTTTTTGACTCTATTGTCAACAACTTGACCAAAGTATCAGCAAACGAACGCATTTATAGAGTTTCCCCTTTGACATGCCACGGGGCAGTCGCTATTATTCGCCCCGTTCCAACGATTCCTCTGTAGTTCAGTCGGTAGAACGGCGGACTGTTAATCCGTATGTCACTGGTTCGAGTCCAGTCAGAGGAGCCATATTAGAAACGCCTGCTTAAGGAAACTTAAGCGGGCGTTTTGCTTTGGGGTGTTTCACTCTTCATCTGCCCGACAGGTCGCCACCTGCTTTAAAATTCGTTATCATCCGCCCCCACTCCTCCGCCGGTTAGTCTGATGTCTGCGATTATTGATACCTTTATTGCCCCGCCGTGCCATGAAACGATTGAGATCCTCTTTCAGGACGAGCATCTGGTGCTTATCAATAAACCCTCCGGACTACTTAGCCTCTCGGGGAAAAATCCGCAAAATCTGGATTCTGTTCATCACCGGCTGGTCAGGCTATTCCCCGGTTGCACCCTGATCCATCGTCTGGATTTCGGCACTTCTGGTCTGATGGTGCTCGCCCGTAATAAAGCAATAAATGCTGCCCTCTGCCAGCAGTTCAGCCAGCGCGCCGTGACTAAAATCTACAGCGCACTGCTCTGCGGGCATTTGCAAGATGATGAAGGGGTGATAGACGCACCGATTGCCAAAGACCCGGCGCTGTTCCCGCTGATGTCGATTTGTGCAGTCAACGGTAAGCCTGCCCGCTCCGGCTATCAGGTGGTTGAGCGCTTTTATCATGAGCTGGAGGACGGAACGTCGCTGCCGTTAACAAGGGTTCAGCTGATGCCGGAAACCGGGCGCACTCACCAGCTTCGCATCCACTGCCAGCAGATGGGTCATCCTATTTTGGGCTGTGACCTGTATGGCGGCCGCCTGCTGCCCGGCACAGAACAGACTCCGCGGCTGATGCTGCACGCCAGCGAACTGCACTTTGTACACCCTGTCAGCCTGGAGCGGATAGAAGCCCGCAATGCCAGCCCGTTCTGAATGAGAATACTCCCCTCTGAAAATTGCTGACTTCACCCCTATCTCATTGGGGTGTATAGTATTTTCTCGCAAAACTCAGGGAGAGAGAAATGGTAACGGTCATAGTGGATGGGGAAGATAAAACAGCAAAAATAGTCGACTGGACACTTTTTTATTCAGATAAATACGACTGCATTCAGCTCACCTGCCATTTCCCTTCTGGAAAAAAATATACACGCCCGCTAAGTGCCTCTCACATTGAACCGACTGTCGATGCAAGTGGTAAAATATTGGTAAAACGGGGACAGCCAAATGCGCAGCGTATCGTGAGTGCGCAAATCATTGGCAATAAATATGCGCTGATTACCTACGCTGATTCAGCACATCCCTGGATTTATAAATGTGCAGATGTTGAACTACTCAACGAGTCCCCATTGAAACAAGGTAACGTCTTCAAATACTTGCGTGACGTGGCCGAACAACGTTCGCGACAGGCCAGCTCCGGCAAAGAAAATATCCCGCAAAACACTGTCAGGCAATTAGATAAAATCATCGCCCATCCTGATACCGTGCTGGAGTCTTATTGCTGTGGTGAAAATGCGCCACGTCGTGCCCCTGAAAACCTCATTTATCCTTTTGGGCTGAACGAAAGCCAGATGCAGGCTGTTGAAAAAGCGTTTAGTTCACAAATATCGGTTATTGAAGGGCCGCCGGGGACAGGAAAAACCCAAACTATTCTTAATATCCTGGCGAATATTTTGCTGCAAAATGGGCGCGTGGCTATTGTCTCGAATAACAATACTGCAGTAGCAAATGTGTATGAAAAGCTCGCTAAAGTGGAGCTGGACTATGTGGTGGCAAAGCTCGGCAGTACAGAGAAGCGCGAGCAATTTTTCGATGCACAGCCTTCCAGACCAGCAGCTCAGACCGATCCTGCTCCAGAAAAAGCCGTTCTCACAGAACAAACATTGCGTCTTAAAAAACATTTAAGTATGCAAAATGAAGTGGCAAAACTGCGCGCCGAGATTGATGAATTAAACATCGAAGAGAATTACCTGAACCGCTGGCTTCAGACTCAGGGGTTCGGTGTTCTGCCAGATATAAAACGCTACCGGCTAAAACCAGGGAAGATTACCGACCTGATGGCGTTTCTTCGCTCCCTGCCGCAAGGTAAGCCCGGCTGGCGCAACCGTCTCTCCCTGCTGTTCAAATTTGGCATTTTCAAAACCAACGTACTGAAGTCTGCCGCGAACCGGCAAACCCTCTTTTTTGCTCTTCAGCATCACTATTATTCAACACGTTTACAGCTGTCTCGTGCAGACCTGGCCGAAAAAGAGGAAATCATTAAGGCTAATAATGTCGAAGCGTTGCTAAAAAGTGTTACATCCGATTCGATGTCTTTTTTAAAGCAGCATCTCGACCAATCTATTGGTGAAAACGCTGACTTTACAATGAGAAACTACCGCAACCAATTCACCGATTTTCTCCAACGCTATCCCATTATTGGCAGCAGCACGCACTCCGTCATCAATTCCCTGGCTCCCGGAACGTTACTTGATTACATAATCATCGATGAAGCATCTCAGCAAGATATCATTCCCGGCATTCTTGCCTTTGCCTGTGCCCGAAATGTGATTGTTGTTGGGGATCGAAAACAGCTTCCGCACGTCCCGGAAGAGACAGATATCCTTGCCCCTGCACCTCATTATGATTGTGGTAGTCAGAGCTTGCTTGACTCACTTTTCGGACTCTATGGCGATAATTTGCCCGTGACATTGCTAAAAGAACATTACCGATGCCACCCCAAGATTATTCATTTCTGTAATAAGCAATTTTATGACAATCAGCTTGTGGTGATGACAAGAGACAAAGGTGAAGCGGCACTCTCTTTGATCGTGACCGCCAGAGGTAATCATGAACGGCATAACAGCAATCTGCGTGAAGTGGAGTCCTTCCTGTCAATGGAGAGTGCTGACGCGGCTAACCGCGGTTTTATTGCGCCTTATAACGCACAAGTCTCACTGTCTGAGCGCCTCCTGCCCGCTGAATTTATTACCTCGACAGTACATAAGTTTCAGGGACGTGAATGCGAACAGATTGTTTTTTCGACCGTAATTGACAAGAAGGCTGATACCAGATCACTCGATTTTGTTGATGATCCGCATTTAATTAATGTCGCTGTCTCACGGGCGCAAAAGCATTTCACCTTAGTCACCGGTGAGAATGTCTTTGCGGGCAATAATAAGCATATCGCTGCGCTCGTGCGTTATATGACCTACTACGCCGATGAACCCAATATTCATCACAGCCCGGTCGTGAGCGCCTTTGATTTACTTTATCAAGAGTACGACCATTCTTTAGAAAATTTAAATACCAGACTTAACCCGGAGGATTCAACTTATCGCTCTGAGCAAATCGCCATGAGACTCATTAAAGATATACTTAAGCACGAGACTTACCGCGCGATTATTGTCCACAAGCAGATCCTGCTGAGGCAACTGGTCACAAATTTCGATGACCGTTTTGACCCACGCCAAAAAGAATTTATGGCACAAGGTGCAAGCTGTGATTTCGTTTTTTATTTCCGTGTTGGAAAACAGCCTTTCGCAGTCATTGAAGTGGATGGTCATTATCACGAAACGCCTGAACAAAGTGAACGTGATGCCTTAAAAGCAACGATTCTGGATAAGAGCGGCATCACTTTGCTGAGACTCAGAACTGTCGACAGCCAGATTGAGGCAAAAATTGCCGCGTTTATCCTGGCAAGCATGCAGGAAAATAGCGTACAGCTGGCAGGTTAATACGTCCGGTTGGTCCGGGCGATTTCGCCCCACGCCAACCTTGCGTAAATTACCGCTCCCCGCATTAAATTACCCTTCACTTTGCAAAAGCGTTTTTAACCTGACGGTTGAGGCTGTAGTCTCAGTAGCGGTTTTATTTAGCTGTGCGCCAGATGAAACCCGCTTAACTGTTTTAATAAACAAAAACGCTAATAACTAAAAGTTTAGAAATCTGAGGAACAGACAGGACAATTATGGACTCCATGCTCACCGCCCCCCGCCCCGATGAGGAGATAATTTCGCATAATCGTGCCCGCCGTGCTGCCTGGGGCAGCTTCGTTGGCGCAGTCGTAGACTGGTTCGATTTTCTGCTGTACGGCATCACCGCAGCGCTGGTGTTTAACAGCGAGTTCTTCCCGCAAATCGACCCGGCAATGGGCACGCTCGCCGCATTTGCTACTTTCGGCGTCGGCTTTCTCTTTCGCCCGCTCGGCGGCATTGTCTTCGGCCATTTCGGTGATCGTCTGGGCCGCAAACGGATGCTGATGATGACCGTCTGGATCATGGGCATCGCCACCGCCTGCATCGGTATTCTCCCCTCTTTTGCAACGATTGGCTGGTGGGCTCCGGCGCTGCTGGTCACGCTGCGCGCTATTCAGGGGTTTGCCGTCGGGGGTGAATGGGGCGGCGCAGCGTTACTGGCCGTCGAAAGTGCGCCTGCCGGGAAAAAAGCTTTCTACAGCAGCGGTATTCAGATGGGGTATGGCGTCGGCCTGTTACTCGCAACCGGTCTGGTGTCTTTGATAAGCAGCCTGACAACGGATGCGCAGTTCATGAGCTGGGGCTGGCGTTTGCCGTTCCTGTTCAGTGTTGTGCTGGTACTCGGCGCGCTGTGGGTACGTAACGGTATGGAAGAGTCGGTCGAGTTTGAACGCGCTCAGGAAGAGCAGCCAAAAGAAGCAAAAAAACGCTTACCGGTATTCGAAGCACTGTTTCGCCATCCCGGCGCATTTCTGAAAATCATCCTCCTGCGCCTGTGTGAATTGCTGACGATGTACATTGTCACCGCGTTCGCACTTAACTATTCGACGCACAACCTTGGGATGACGCGTGAACTGTTTCTGAATATCGGACTGCTGGTCGGCGGTATTAGTTGCCTGACAATTCCTCTGTTTGCCTGGCTTGCAGACCGTTTCGGGCGTCGCCGCATTTACATTACCGGCGCACTCGTTGGCGCACTGAGCGCCTTCCCGTTCTTTATGGCACTGGAAGCCCGCTCCATTATCGGCGTAGTGATCTTCTCGTTGCTGCTGGCAAATATCGCCCACGATATGGTGGTCTGCGTCCAGCAACCGATGTTCACGGAAATGTTCGGCGCAGGTTACCGCTACAGCGGTGCGGGTGTGGGTTATCAGGTCGCCAGCGTGGTGGGCGGTGGATTTACGCCGTTTATTGCCGCTGCGTTGCTGAATTTCTCCGGAGGAGAATGGCATTCTGTCGCCATCTATCTGATGGCCGGTTGTGTGCTCTCGGCCCTCACGGCGATGTTTATGAAAACGTCTCAGCCGCACTGAACCGCCACCTGTTAAAAAAGCATCATCCGGAACAGTTGCGCGAATAAAACATTGGCGGCACCGCGCAGACAAGCCATATTTAAAGTGAATGATGACGAACGAAGCACAAAGGAAAACGTATGGATAACAAGTCCCTCACCGCTTCACAGGCGATTGAGAAGCTCGAAGAGATGTATAACAGGTCTGTGGCCGCATTGCGGGTGGCGATTAAAGACTTCATCGTTGAGGGGACACTGCCTGACATCAGTGCGCGTGCCGCCGGGCTGTTTGTTTACCCGGAATTACGTGTCACCTGGGACGGCGTAACGCCCGCTAAAAACCCGACCCGCGCCTATGGTCGTTTTTCCCATCCCGGCCGTTATGCCAACACCATCACGCACCCTGAATTGTTCCGTCACTATCTGCTCGAGCAGCTGTCCCTGCTGGAAGAAGAATATGAAGCGGTAATTGAAGTCGTCCCTTCCCAGCAGGAAATCCCATATTCCTACGTGATTGACGGCTCAGATCTGATGCTTGACCGCTCAATGAGCGCGGGTCTGGCGAAGCATTTCCCGACCACTGAACTCTCGCAAATTGGCGATGAAACCGCAGATGGTCTCAGCTATCCCGGCGATATCTTCCCGCTGTCGCATTTTAATGCCCTGCGGGCGGACTTCTCGCTGGCGCGCCTGCGTCATTACACCGGCACACTGATCGAACACTTCCAGCCGTATGTACTTTTCACCAACTACACCCGCTACGTGGATGAATTCGTCAGCTGGGCGTGCGCGCAGATTGCCGATCCTGAAAGTCCTTACGAGGCGCTGGCCTGCGCGGGCAGTGTGTTCATTACCGCAGAGACGCAGAATCCGGAACAGGCAGTGTCTGATCTGGCCTGGAAAAAGCATCAGATGCCTGCCTATCACCTGATTGCCCGCGACGGCTCAGGTATTACGCTGGTTAATATCGGCGTGGGCCCGGCGAACGCCAAAACCATTTGCGATCACCTTGCCGTCTTACGGCCACACGTGTGGCTGATGATTGGTCACTGCGGCGGATTACGTGAAACGCAGTCGATTGGGGATTATGTTCTGGCACACGCTTATCTGCGTGACGATCACGTTCTGGATGCCGTTCTGCCGCCAGATATTCCTATCCCAAGCATCGCTGAAGTACAGCGCGCACTTTACGACGCAACGAAAAAAATGAGCGGAATGCCGGGTGAGGAAGTGAAGCAACGGCTGCGCACCGGTACGGTTGTGACCACCGATGACCGTAACTGGGAATTACGTTACGCCGCGTCGGCACTGCGCTTTAATCTCAGCCGTGCCGTGGCTGTCGATATGGAAAGTGCGACAATTGCCGCGCAAGGTTACCGTTTCCGAGTGCCTTACGGCACGTTGCTGTGCGTATCGGATAAGCCATTGCACGGTGAAATCAAACTGCCGGGCCAGGCGAACAAATTCTACGAAGGCGCCATTTCAGAACATCTGCAAATTGGCATCTGCGCTATCGACCTGCTGCGCGCCGAAGGCGATCATCTGCATTCACGCAAATTGCGCACGTTTAATGAGCCGCCTTTCCGCTGATAACCACCCTAAAGTCCCCTGAATAGTTCGGGTTGCAGGCAGGCGGCAAGTTTGATAATCCCGATGAGCTGACATTAAGTCAGTGATTCGGGTTGTTAACCGCAGCCAGCGCATCTGCGGCACGAAATATGACGGGGAATTAAGGATTTCCTTAAAAAGACTTTGCATATTACGGAGTCTTTTACCATCATAAATTAAAACGCTGTTCTACTTTCTTCCACACTGGAACTCTCTTGCAAAACGTCATCGTCTCTTTGCGCAAAGCCATCGAGCGCACGCCCTGGTATCCGAAACGGCGTTCTTACCGCACGTTGTTCTGGCGCGAAATAACGCCCCTCGCTGTCCCGATCTTTTTTGAGAATGCCTGCGTACTGCTGATGGGCGTACTGAGTACTTTTCTGGTCAGCTGGCTGGGTAAGGAAGCGATGGCGGGCGTTGGCCTGGCCGACAGTTTTAACATGGTGGTGATTTCGTTCTTCGCGGCGGTCGATCTGGGGACGACCGTTGTCGTTGCCTTCAGCCTGGGAAAACTCGACCATGAACGCGCCCGCGCTGCTGCCCGTCAGTCGCTGGCCATCATGACCGTTTTCGCGGTGCTTCTGGCGATACTTTTGCAATTTTCCGGGCATGTGATTATCGACATGATCGCCGGAAATGCGGAGCCGGAAGTCAAAGAGCTGGCGCTGTCTTATCTGCAAATGAGTAGCTGGAGTTATCCGGCTGCGGCCATCGCGCTGATAGGTTCCGGTGCGCTGCGGGGTGCGGGCAACACCAAAATCCCGATGTTACTGAATGGCGGGATGAACATCCTCAATCTGGTGATCAGCAGCGTGCTGATTTACGGCTGTTTTGGCTGGCACGGTCTGGGCTTTATTGGTGCCGGTCTGGGGCTGACTATCGCCCGTTATATCGGTGCGATTGCGGTCATTGTTGTGCTGATGGTCGGTTTCAACCCTTCGCTGAAAATCTCCCTGAAAAGCTATTTCCTGCCACTGAATACCAATATTTTGCGTGAAGTGCTGGGCATCGGTATCCCGGCCAGTATTGAATCCGTGCTGTTTAACGGTGGTAAATTACTGACACAGGTTTTTGTGGCGGGCATGGGCACCAATGTCATTGCAGGTAACTTTATTGCCTTCTCGATTGCCGCACTGATCAACCTGCCGGGGAATGCGCTGGGGTCAGCTTCTACCATCATCGTTGGTACGCGCCTGGGTAAAGGGCAAATTGCCCAATCCGAGCGCCAGTTGCGCCACATTTTCTGGTTATCCACTTTCGGGCTTTGCGTGCTGGCGTTCCTTTCCGTGCCGTTTGCCGGTTTGCTGGCGCGGTTTTACACCAATGAACAAGACGTTATCGACGTCGTAAAAATCCTCATCTGGCTCAACGCCGCCTTTATGCCTTTCTGGGCCGCTTCCTGGGTATTACCTGCAGGACTAAAAGGCGCACGCGACGCACGTTTTACCATGTACGTATCGATGCTCGGCATGTGGGGTTGTCGTATTGTGGTGGGCTATTTCCTCGGTATTGTTCTTGGCTTTGGCGTGGTCGGTATCTGGCTGGGGATGTTCCTCGACTGGATCGTGCGCGGGATATTCTTTTACTGGCGCATGGCGAGCGGTCGCTGGCTGTGGAAATACCCGAAAACGAAAAGAACCGAATAGTTTTGACTGCTACGCCCGCCGGTACATCCGGCGGGGATGGCCAATTTTCCCGTACAGCATTTCGACTTTCAAATCCCCTTTCTGCACACAATGTTCAAGATAGCGCCGGGCGGTGGTTTTACTCAAACCGGTTTCACTGACCACTTCATCCACTGAATAGCAACGCCCGCCCTCCTGGATAAAGATGCCTTCAACCAGATTCAGCGTATTTTCCTCGATGCCTTTATTGCCTGCTTTCTGTGTAAAATCCTTCGCCTGTAGCTGGTAAAGACTGTCGACGTTTTGCTGGTCCACCACTTTCCAGGCACGCTGTGTCTGGCTGAACTGAATAAAACGCTCCAGCGATTGTTGCAGCCGGTTCCACGACACAGGCTTTAAAATATAATCAAAAGCCCCGCAGCGGATCGCCTGACTGCATGTGTTCATGTCACTGGCCGCAGTAATAAAGATTACCGAACAGTGGGTCTTTTTAAGCAGATCATTTTCAATTAACGAAATGCCCTGACCGTCAGGTAAATAGTTATCCAGCAGCAGGAGCTGCGGTCGTCTTGCTTCTATAAGCTCTCTGGCTTCCCGCAACGTTGTTGCTACACCCGCCAGTCTCAGCCAGGGATGATTGTCTATAAGTTCGGCATAAAGCTGTGCCAGCCGGTTTTCATCTTCCACAATCATTACGTCAATTATTTCAGCTTGCATCATTTACTCACTTCCGTATTTTCCGGTTGAAGGTACTCTGCTGTATGACCTGGAACTCCGTTACCGTTGGGGATAAAAACAGAGAAAACAGCACCGGTTGGCGGATTGTCGGAAACCTCAATACTGCCACCAGCATGGCTGACATAGCTGGCGACCAGATGCAGCCCCAGGCCGTGATCCCCTTCCGGCTTTGAAGTTACCCCCATCGAAAATATGTCTTCCCGCCGTTCCTGCGTAATACCCACTCCGTGATCTGCCACTTCGATCACCAGTTCATCTTTGCTGCAAACGATATACACCTCGACCGGCCCTGCCTCGCTACCGCGCAGCAACGTAGCTTCAATGGCGTTATCCAACAGATTTCCGATAACTGACATCAGCTCAGTTTCACTCAGTGCTGCCGGCAACCGGGTTATCTCACAGGCCGGGTCAAACTCCAGCACGACGCCCTTTTCACGGGCACGGGCATATTTGCCCAGAAGTAATCCGCACAGTCTGGGTGAGCAAAAACGCGCCGAGACAAAATCCAGTATTTCCTGTGCATTTTCTGATTGCGCCTCGATGTAGCGTATGGCCTCATCGTAACGCCCCATATGCAACAAACCCGCGAGCGTCGCCGTCCAGTTAAGCTGTTCATGGCGCATGATGCGCAGGTTATCGGCATAACGTTGCACCTGACTGAGCTGGATGCTGAGCCGGTCGATATCGCTGCAATCGCGGAAAGTAATCACCCAACCCTGCAGCTGATTTTCCAGCATGATCCGCACCCGGCTGGCGATCACCGTCAGGTTATTGAACAGGCAAATTTCATCGTGAATATCTTTTTCCAGCATCACCTGCGGAGTGAAAAAGCCGACCGGAACGATGACCTGCTGAAGCGGGAGACCGCGCAATTCACGCGACGGCGCCTCAAGATTGAGTAATTTTTTGGCTGCCTGGTTGATCACAGCCACGCGAAACTGGTCATCAATGGCGATCACGCCTTCGTAGATAGACTCCATCAGGGCTTTTTGCTGACGCACCAGCAGACCGATGTCGCGCGGTTCCAGCGAGAACATCTGCTTTTTGATCGAGCGGGAGAAAAACCAGGAGAAGGTAAACAATGCCACCAGCAAAGTGACCGCCGCCAGTAAAATGCTGATCACTTTCTCGAGGGTCAGGCTATTAATGTGGCTGGTCAGATACCCGACCGAGACGATACCTATCACCTGATTTTCAGCATTGCGGATGGGTGCTTTGCTGCGCAATGACAATCCGGCGCCTCCCAGCCTGATAGTGGTGGTACTTTTACCGGCCAGCACCTCTTTGTTATCCCCGCCGATCAGCGTTGACCCCAGCCTGCCGGCATCGATGGAGTGAAACAGATGCATCGCTTTCCCGTCGCCGATCACCATATAACTGGCATCACTGTGTGCAGAGACATTCCTCATTAAATGGTTAATTGCTGAAATATCCTTATTTTCAACTGCGTTTATTAATGAGGGAATAAGTGCAATTTCGTCTGCCTGAACTTTTGCACGAATACCCATATCTTCATACAACTGTCTCTGAATATCCTGATAGTAATAAATACCCACTATCGAAAACAGCGCCATAAATAACATAACAAGATAAGTAAAAAGTTTTATCTGAAAAGAAGGCCGAAACCGCATCAGGCAACCTGTAAACAAACAGTGATATAAATAACAGTGCAGGGATATTATCACCGGGCGGTATTCCAGTCAGAGTGGAGAATAAAAGTTGCGAGGCGTGCCGCAGAACATCGCCCGCCAAAGCAAGCCGCGGGTGGCGAGATACATAATTCACAACAGTTATTTCACCATAAATTAACAGCAATATTATAATTACAAATAACACCATAAAAACCACGAAAAATAAACTCAGCCACTTTATGAATTTAATTAAAACCATAAAAACCTTTCACTCCTTTAAAATACCGTTTCTAATTTGCGGCACCTCACATATTAGCGGGCATTATCTCTCTTACACTCCCTGCACAAATTGACACAGGGGATTCATCATGAGTACAACCGACGACACCTATTCTGTTCCCGCGGGATCTTCACCCGCAAAACAGCTCTCATTAAAAGAAAAATGGTGGCATATTCTCGACACCTGGAAGATCGGCATTATTCCACTGCCTTTATTTGTCATGGCTGGCGTGCTGATCGCCATTGATTGCCTTGATGGAAAACTGCCCAGCGATATTGTGGTGATGGTCGCTACTTTAGCGTTCTTTGGTTTCGCCTGCGGTGAGTTCGGTAAGCGTCTGCCTTTCATCGGCAAGATGGGCGCGGCGGCGATTTGCGCCACCTTTATCCCTTCCGCACTGGTCTATTACGGCCTGCTGCCGGACGTTGTGGTGGAATCCACCACTAAGTTCTATAAAAGCACCAACATTCTTTACCTCTATATCTGCTGCATTATCGTCGGCAGCATTATGAGCATGGATCGCAAAGTGCTGATCCAGGGTTTCATGCGCATCTTCTTCCCGATGCTGTGCGGTGAAGTGGTCGGCATGTTAACCGGCATGGGCGTTGGCCTGGCGCTGGGCATGGAACCCTTCCAGATTTTCTTCTTCCTGATCCTGCCGATTATGGCCGGGGGCGTCGGTGAAGGGGCTATCCCGCTTTCCATCGGTTACGCAGCATTACTGCATATGGATCAGGGTGTGGCGCTGGGTCGCATTCTGCCAATCGTCATGCTGGGTGGTCTGACCGCTATCGTTATTTCCGGTTCACTCAATCAGTTAGGTAAACGCTATCCGCATCTGACCGGCGAGGGCCAGCTGATGCCGACGTCCAAAAATGCCACCGCTGACAGCAGCAAACTGAGCAGCACCGGCGGTAAAGTTGATGTCACCACCATTGCCGCAGGCGCGTTACTGGCCGTTCTGCTTTATATGGTGGGCATGCTGTTACACAAACTGATTGGTCTTCCTGCACCTGTCGGCATGCTGTTTGCAGCGGTTGCGCTGAAACTGGCGCACGGCGTTTCACCACGCCTGCTGGAAGGTTCTCAGGTGGTTTACAAATTCTTCCAGACATCTGTTACCTATCCGATTCTGTTCGCCGTGGGTGTGGCAATCACACCGTGGAATGAACTGGTCGCCGCATTCACCCTTTCTAATCTTTTGGTCATCGTCAGCACCGTTGCGGCGCTGGTTGCGACCGGTTTCTTCGTCGGCAAGAAAATTGGTATGCACCCGATTGATGTTGCCATTGTCTCCTGCTGCCAGAGCGGTCAGGGCGGAACCGGTGATGTCGCGATCCTGACCGCCGGTAACCGTATGCAACTCATGCCATTTGCGCAAATCGCCACCCGCATCGGCGGCGCGATCAATGTCTCCGTGTCGCTGCTGGTGCTCGGCAACTTCCTCGTCTGAGACTGTGTGAAATCTTTTTAAATCAGGACCTAATATGAAACTGGCAAGCTATCTCTATCAGGGGCGCAAGTCCTACGGCATCGCGACCGACAAAGGCATCATTGACCTTGGTCGTCATCTCGGAAAGCGTTATCCGGATCTCAAAGCCCTGCTGGCGGGCAATGCGCTGTCGCAGGCTCAGGAACTGGCTGCCCTGCCCGCTGATCTGGACTTCGCCGACATTACATTTCTGCCGGTGATTCAGAATCCGGAGAAAATTCTCTGCGTCGGCATGAACTACGCCGAAAAGCGCAAAGAGTTTGATCAGCATAATCCGGCACCGACGCTGTTTGTGCGGTTCGCTGACTCTCAGACAGGTCATGCATCCCCCATCATCAAACCGAGCCGTTCCGTTGAGTTTGACTATGAAGGCGAACTGGCGGTGATTATCGGTTCTGCGGGGGAAAATATCGCACGTGAAGACGCCCTGTCGCATGTCGCCGGATACAGCTGTTACATGGACGGTTCCGCCCGCGACTGGCAGCACACGTGGTTTACCGCCGGTAAAAACTGGCGTCAGACCGGGGCATTTGGACCGTGGATGACCACCGCCGATGAAATCCCCGATCCGCATACGCTGGCAATCCGTACCTGGCTCAACGGCAATATGGTGCAGGACGACAACACCTGCAGCATGATCCACAAAGTGGCTGAACTGATTGAATATATCAGCACCTTTACCTCGCTTCATGCCGGTGACGTGATCATCACAGGTTCACCCGGCGGTGTGGGCAAAAAACGTGTGCCGCCGCTGTTTATGAAACCCGGCGACCGCATTGAAGTGGAAATCGAAAAGATTGGTCATCTGAGCAATGTGATTGTCGCCGCAGACATAAAGGTTGCCCCCCATCGTCACGCGAGCCCGGCTTATGTTCAGTCGTAATACGCCTGACTTTCACGTCATCTCTGTCAGCAAGCCACCAAAAGGCATGCTTGAGGACATTCGTGCCCTGCTTCAGCAAAGTCAGCTGGGCATGGATGATGACATTGAACAGTTTGTGGTGGCCTGTTCAGGCCACCATGTAGTCGGCTGCGCAGGTCTGGTCAGTAACACCATTAAATGCGTCGCCGTCGCGTCCGGCTGGCGCGGTGAAAATCTCAGCGCCAGATTGCTCGGTGAAGTTGAGAACCTGGCGGTTCAGCGCGGTAATTTTCATCTGTTTCTCTATACCCGCCCTACCAATCTGGCGCGTTTTCGCGGCTGCGGATTTTATCCGCTGGTGCAGTGGGATGATGTGGCCGTACTGATGGAAAACACGCCGGTGGGTATCAGTCATTACTGTCGTTCGCTGCAACGTCACCTTCACCACGGTAAGCGTATCGGTGCGGTGGTGATGAATGCTAATCCGTTTACCCTCGGTCACCGTTATCTGGCAGAACAGGCGGCCGCCACTTGTGACTGGCTGCATGTGTTTGTGGTCAGCGAAGACGTGTCGTATTTCCCGTTTCAGGAACGGCTTGAAATGGTGCGTAAGGGCGTCGCGGATTTGCCTAACGTGACCGTACATGCCGGTTCGGAATATCTGATTTCGCGCGCGACCTTCCCCGGTTATTTCCTCAAGGATGCCGGGCTGGTCAATCAGGCATGGAGCGTGATGGATTTGCTGATTTTTCGTCAGTACATCGCTCAGGCATTAGGCATTACCCATCGGTTTATCGGCAGCGAGCCATTTTGTCCGGTCACCCATCAGTACAACTGCGACATGCATGACTGGCTGGAAACGCCGGGCCGCTCTGCCTCACCGCCACTGAGCGTTATCGAATTGCCACGGAAACGCCATGCCAGCGGCAGAGCCATTTCCGCATCCGAAGTGCGCGCATTGCTCAAAACGCAGCAGCTGGCGCGTATACGCGACATCGTTCCGCCCGGCACTTATGCGCACCTGAAACAGCATTATTGCGTCACGGCGGCGGTTGAAACGACGCACGACGACGCACTCACTATTTCACCCTCACTTTGTTAACTGCAGGAAAAACGAATGAAAATTATGAAGGAGGCGCTGGCAGGAACGGTTGAATCCAGCGATTTGCTGGTAAAAATCGCCCCGGCCAGTGAGCTGACGGTGATCATCAACAGTGAAGTCATCAAACAGTTTCGCGACCAAATCCGCAGCGTCGTCAATGAAACACTCAGCGCCCTCGCGGTCACGGAAGGTTTGCTGATTATCGACGACAAGGGCGCGCTTGATTGTGTGATCCGCGCGCGCGTTCAAAGTGCGGTAATGCGTGCTGCACAAGCCGAAGAGATTAACTGGGAGACATTACGATGAAGAAACTGCGCCGCAGTATGCTGTTCCTGCCCGGAGCCAGCGCCGCCATGCTCTCCACCGCGTTTATCTATCGCCCGGACTCCATCATGTTTGATCTCGAAGATGCTGTTTCCCTGCGCGAAAAAGATACCGCACGCATTCTGGTATTTCATGCGCTGCAACACCCGATGTATCGCGATATTGAAACCGTAGTGCGCATTAATCAGCTCAGCACACCATTTGGCCTTAAAGATTTAGAGGCCGTAGTACGCGCGGGCGTGGATGTCGTGCGTTTGCCGAAAACCGATACGCCGGAAGATATCTTTGAGCTGGAAGCACATATAGAGCGCATCGAAAAAGAGTGTGGTCGCGAAGCTGGCTCCACCAAAATTATGGCCGCCATTGAATCGGCCATTGGCGTGATCAATGCCGTGGCGATCGCCCGCTGTTCACCGCGCCTGATCGGCATCGCACTGGCAGCTTTCGATTATGTGATGGATATGCAGACAGAACGCGGCGACGGCACAGAGCTGTTCTATGCCCGTTGCGCCGTGCTGCACGCGGCCCGTGCGGCGGGCATTGATGCCTTCGATGTAGTGTATTCCGACATCAACGATGAAGCCGGTTTCCTGCGCGAAGTCGAACTGATCCGCAAAATGGGCTTCAACGGAAAATCCCTGATCAACCCGCGTCAGATTGAGTTGCTGCATAACGCTTACGCGCCGACCCCGGAAGACGTGGATTACGCGAAACGGGTGATTGCTGCCGCCGAAGAAGGTGAACGCAAAGGGCTGGGGGTGATCTCGCTCAACGGCAAGATGATCGATGGGCCGATCATTAATCACGCGCAGGTAGTGCTGGAACGCGCCAGTGCGTCTGGCGTCCGCCGCTAGCCCTCAAATTTGCACAGGAATATCAATACAATGAGTCATTTCACTGAAATGTTGCACAGCGAATATCCGCAGTTAAAACACCTGGTTGCCTTTGACGGTGCGCACCGGACGACACCTTATCTTTCTGATCCCGATGCCCGTCAGCACCGTAAACTTTGCACTTCACTGGAACAGGCGATTGCCCGCAGCGGCGTGAAAGACGGTATGACCATTTCCTTCCACCACGCGTTTCGTGAAGGCGATCAGGTCATTAATAACGTAGTCGCTATGCTTTCAAAACTCGGCTTTAAAAATCTCACGCTGGCGTCCAGTTCGCTGATGTCCTGCAATGATGCGCTGATCGAACATATCCGCAGCGGCGTCATCAGCCGTATTTACACCTCCGGAATGCGCGGCAAACTGGCTGACGCTATTTCTCACGGACTGATGGAAGAACCGGTACAAATTCACTCGCACGGCGGGCGGGTAAAATTACTACAGGATGGCGAACTGAACATCGATGTCGCATTTCTCGGTGTACCGTGCAGTGACGAATTCGGTAACGCCAACGGCACACACGGAAAATCCTGCTGCGGTTCGCTGGGCTACGCGATGGTCGATGCGCAATTCGCGAAAACCGTCGTGCTGCTGACGGAAGAGCTGGTGCCCTTCCCTAATATGCCCGCCAGCCTGCTACAGGATCAGGTGGATTACATCGTCAAAGTCGATCAGGTCGGTGACCCGGCCAAAATCAGCGTCGGTGCCGCCCGTGTCACCAGCAACCCGCGGGAGCTGATGATTGCCCGCACGGCCGCTGAAGTCATCGAATTTTCAGGCTATTTCAAACCCGGATTTTCGATGCAAACCGGATCCGGCGCAGCGGCCACAGCCTGCACCCGTTTCATGGAAGAAAAAATGGAACGCCACCAGATAACAGCCCGTTTTGCCCTAGGCGGTATCACCGGCAGTCTGGTGGATTTACATGAAAAAGGGCTGATTGAAACGTTGCTCGATACACAATGTTTTGACGGTCAGGCGGCGGCATCGCTCAGCCGTAATCCGCAACACATCGAGATTTCTACCAACGTCTATGCCAATCCGGGAGCCAAGGCGGCGAGTTGCGATCAGCTGGATATCGTTATTCTGAGCGCACTTGAAATCGACACCGGTTTCAATGTCAACGTGATCACCGGTTCCGACGGCGTGATGCGCGGTGCTTCCGGCGGTCATTGCGATGTGGCCAGTGCCGCCAATCTGACCATTGTCGTCGCGCCGTTGCTGCGCAGCCGCATTCCGACGGTCGTCCGTCGGGTCACGACCCGCGTGACACCGGGGGAAAGCATTGATGTGCTGGTGACCGATCACGGTATCGCCGTGAATCCTGCGCGACCGGAGATCCGCCAGCGGCTGGAAGACGCAGGGATGAAAGTGATGGATATCGAAGCGTTATACCAGCGCGCCATTTCTCTGAGCGGTGAGCCGAAACCGATTGAATTCACCGACCGAGTCGTCGGCGTGATCCGCTATCGCGACGGCAGCGTGATCGACGTCGTTCATCAGGTCAGAGAGGACGCATAATGACTACTGTGACGCCTGCACCAGCAGGCGTCAGTCTGGAGGATTTGCTGGCCGCAAAGGAACTGCGCGCCAGACGGCAAACCGACTGGCTGACACAATTCACACAACCGCTGATTTCACTCACGCTGGTGACGCCGGGGCCGGTGAAAGATTCTGTTGCCTGGCGTCAGGTCATGCGCGAAGCACTGCAACAGGCCGAGGTCATGTTGCTTCAACACGGCTGGCCGGTGCTGAAACATCAGGTTTTCTGGCTCCCGACAGGCGCGGAAGCGTTCTGGTGTGTGGAGCATTATGCGCCAGAAGTGAAAGCGGCCACGGTTGAACTGGAACACTCTCACGCACTCGGGCGTTTATGGGATTTCGATGTTATCTGTCCGCAGGCAGGCGTTGTTGGCCGACGTTCGCTGGATAATGCCAGCCGCCGCTGTCTGGTTTGCGATGGCCCCGCCCACGCGTGCGCCCGCTCGCGTAAACATCCGCTATCTGAAGTGATGCTAAAAGTGGAGGCGCTGATTGATGGCTGGCATCGCACACTCTGAACCCCTTTCTGCTGCCTGCATCGCCACGCTGGCGGCTGACGCCCTGCGCAGCGAAGTCTGGCTGACACCGAAACCAGGGCTGGTGGACAGCATCAATAATGGCTCGCACTGTGACATGGATTTGCCGCTTTTTTTACGCAGCATCGGCGCCATCACGCCGTGGCTGTATCAGTTTTACGCTCTCGGTCAGCAGGATTTTTTGCAACCTGCGCAGTCAATGCTGATGCGCATCCGTCCGACCGGGATTGCCTGTGAACAGGCCATGTTCGGTGCCACACAGGGCGTGAATACGCACAAAGGCGGTATTTTTTCGCTGGGACTGTTATGTACAGCGGCTGGCAGGATCAGCGTGCATCGCCAGCTAATGACCCGTCGCGGGATATGTCGCGAAGTGGCTGCCATGACACAAGGGCTGATTGAGCGTGAACTGCAAAGCTGTCGCCAGCCGGTGACGGCGGGTGAACGGCTGTTTGTGGCACACGGCATGACCGGAGCACGCGGCGAAGTGCAGAGCGGATTCCTCACCCTGCGCCGTCACGTTTTACCTTACTGGTATCAGGAAAATAATCCTGAGCGCCGCAGCCTGAATGCCCTGCTGCGTTTGATGGCGTATAACCCTGACACTAATCTGGTGTCGCGCGGTGGTCTGAACGGACTGCTTTTCGTGCAGGATTATGCCCGGCAGTTGCTGAAAAAAGGGTGGCAGAAAGAGGATTTGCAGGAGATGGACAGGCAGCTGATTGCCCGCCATCTCAGCCCCGGCGGCAGTGCTGATTTACTGGCGATTGCCACCGTGCTGATGGCTTTTCCGCCATGAACGCGATGCCAGAAATAAACCTGAGACGTTTGCCGCGCAACTGGCGGCAAACCGTTCTTATTCACTGCGGAACAGGACATCCGGTGTAGCGTTACTCAACAATGCGGGTTTGGGTTGCCGGTGCAGGCTGAGATTTTTGGCAACACAGAAAAACCATCACCAGCAGCGGGATCCAGCCCAGCACAATGCCCAGCGTGATTTTCATCCAGACATACGTTTCCGGTGATGCGTATTCCATCAGGATGGAATTCAGCAGACGCGAGACAATGCCTGCCAGGTAAACACCGCCAAACCACCAGCCGGAGCGGTTAATGTCATGCATGCGCCTGACGCCGACCGCCAGCAGCGGTAATGCCGTCGCCAGTGCAAAAAGGGTATAAGCGACGCCCGCGTAGAAAACGCTGTAAGGATTTCCCACCAGCGTGAACCCCAATGACACACCCATTGTCAGCAAAATAATTATCAGCAAATTGCCCAGCGCAAAGGTCCAGAACTCCTTGCGGCTCGCACGTCCCCGGAAATCCACATATTATTTCCAGCCCTGCACATAACTCTGCCATAACGTCATTGCTTCACTTCCTTTTGCTGTTCAGTCGTCTGCTTAACATAGTCCGGGGATTTAACCGGTTTATCACTGGCCGCGCAACTGCCTGGCCAGAATATCGAGCTGGTCGGCTATCTGATTAAGATCCTTATCCTGCACACCCGGCGCACTGGCAGAGTTTCTTACCACCAGTCTGGCGGGCAGTATTTTGGAAGGCATCCCGTCATTGTTATCAGCCAGCAGATGCTCAACCGCTTCTTTACTTTGCAAATCGAGATCCAGCGATACCGTGGTCAGCGCCGGATGGAAAAACGCACTGTCATACGTATCGTCATAACCCACAATAGAAACCTGCTGCGGGATAGCCACATTGTGCTGATGCAGCGCGCTGATCACGCCCAGCGCCATCTGGTCATTCCCGACAAGTATGGCGGTAAACTGCGGCGTTTCGCGCAGCATCTGTAATGCGCTGTAATAACCACTTTTTGCGCTCCAGTCACCGTGGATCACCGTCACCGGCACAATGCCCTTTTCTGCCAGCGTTTCCTGCCAGCTTTGCAGCCGCAAACGTGAGGAAACCGAATCATCCGGTCCCGCCAGTAAGGCAAATTCCCTGTGTCCCAGATTCAGCAAATATTCCACGCTGGCCCGTGAGCCGTCCGCCGGATTGAAGCAGACATTGAATACCGGACTGGTCGGATCGACATCCAGAAACAGACAAAGAATGTCGCGGTTATTTTCATAAATTCGCTCCGCCTCGGCACTTTCCAGCGGGATATTAATGATGACCTTTTCGACGCGCTGTGATTTCAGCTCGTTAATGGAGTCCTGAATGCTCTGATTGACGTCTTCATCAATCATGGAAATCAGCACCTGATACCCGGCCTGATGAGCATATTTCTTCACAGAAGCGGCAATCTGTGACGGCGCGTGCAATGCCAGCGATGTCGTCACCAGTCCGATGGTAAAGCTCTGTTTTCCAACCAGTTGCTGCGCCAGCCGGTTTGGCACGTAGCGCAATACTTCAATGGCCTGTTCGACCTTCAGACGCGTGGCGTCTGAAACATTGGCCGACTTGTTTAAAACTCGCGACACCGTCTGATACGAAACACCGGCATAGCGGGCAACATCTTCTAATGTCGAACTTTTTGATTTCATTCTTTCCCCAGACCGCAACCCGTGATTTTGCATAATTCTATGATAATCGAGCCAAAGTACGGGATCTCATTTAAAAGTTCAATCCGGACACCCTCCCGTTGCATAAGTTATACGTTAACATTGCATACAATCGTGATTTACATCACTTCAACTTTATATTTAACGCATAAGTTGTAGACATATATCACATTTCACAATATGTAAAATTGATCATTATTGTTTCTGGGTATCTTATACATTTCGTAAATGTGAACGTCATACAATCATAAGGAAAAAAAATGAAACACAACTTACGCACTCTGGCTGTGGCGGTTTCGCTCGCCATCACAGCAGGCCCTGCAATGGCTAATGATATTGATTTTCATGGATATCTGCGTTCGGGGCTGGGGGTTTCTGGCGGTGGCAGTCTTGAGCAATTCCAGAAAAATAAGGTCGGGCGTCTGGGCAACGAAAACGATACATACGGCGAAGTAGAACTGGGCAGCGAAGTCTATAAAAAAGACGATGTGAGTTTTTATGTCGATTCGATGGTCAGCATGGTGTCGGACGGTTCGAATGATGATGAAAGCACCGTCGATGACGATGCACAGTTCGGTCTGCGTCAGCTAAATCTGCAAATCAAAGGGCTGGTGCCGTGGGATAAAGATGCGGTGATCTGGGGCGGCAAACGTTATTACCAGCGCCACGACTTGCATATCATTGATACCAAATACTGGAACATTTCCGGTGCCGGTGCCGGTATTGAAAACCTGAAAATGGGCGAAGGCGCGCTGTCTCTGGCGTGGATCCGCGGCGATGCCAATGACGTGGATTACCGCGTGGATGGCAATAATGACGTGAACATCAACTACATCGACGTACGCTATGCCGGCATCAAACCGTGGAGCGGCGCGTGGATGGAAGTCGGTGCCGACTACGCCATGCCAAACCTGTCGCATGATCAGAAAGAGTACGGCGGCCTTTACGACGCGGATAACGGCGTGATGCTGACCGGCGAAATCAGTCAGGACATGTGGGGCGGCTATAACAAACTGGTGTTGCAGTACGCCAACAAAGGTCTGGCGCAGAACATGATTTCGCAGGGCGGCGGCTGGTACGATATGTGGAACTACACCAATGACGCCACCGGTTATCGTGGCATCATCACCGGCCTTATTCCGATCACCAGCAAGTTCAGTCTCAACCACGTGCTGACGTATGGCCATGCCGAAAACATCACCGATTACACCGACACCACTGAGCTGGTTTCTCTTGTGGGTCGTGCGCAATACCAGTGGACCGATTATGTGCGTACCATCGGCGAAGTCGGTACCTTCTACCAGAAAGATGATTACAAGAACGGTTCGAATTACAAACAAGGCGGTCAGAAATATACGCTGGCAATGGGCCTGGCGGCCGGTCCGGAGTTTATGTCACGCCCTGAACTGCGCGTGTTCGCGTCTTATCTGAATGATTCTGAGCATGGCGATACGTTTGACGACCATACCAAAGCGGATACGTGGAACTTTGGAGTCCAGGTGGAAGCCTGGTGGTAAATTTCCTTCATTCTTGAAGCTGTTGCTGCGTTGGCTGCGTTTACTCACCCGAATCACTGACATGAGTCAGCTCATCGGGATTCGTTCACTTGCCGCCTGGCTACAACTCCAATAATTTTGGAAATGTGAAGTAATATTGTACAAAAAAATATCCTCATTGTGATAAAGCGACAGATAAAAACTTAATTTCTCTTGTAGGGGATCGTTACGTTTTTTCTCCGCACAGCAGCATCATTATTATATTTTATTAAAAGCAGAAACAATAAAGGCAGCCTTGTGTCGGGCTGCCTTTATTTTTGGCGTTATTTAAATAACAGAGTTAATTACTTTTTAAGCCAAACTTCTCAGTCATTAATTTTTTCAGGCTGTCGGACTGTTTGCCAAATATCGCATGTACTTCCTGACCGATAATCACCACGCCAATCGCGCCGGTTTGCTGGATAGCACCGGAATTTACGCGCTTGAGTTCTTTTACCGTTACGCGCAGGCGGGTAATACAGGCATCAACATTAACGATATTATCGCGACCGCCGAGTGCATCAATTAATAACGCTACGTCAGTGGATGGCGGCACTTCATTTTCCGGGGTTTTATTCTTCGCAGAGAATACATGCATAAAGTCTTTAATATTTACCATGATCAACACTCTCTTTCAGGAATGAAAAAAAACGTGCAACCGGGAAACCTGATTGCACGTCGGTATTAAAAATAACGGGTTAAGAAATGGCTGGTAAACGGCGCGTCAGGATCTGATAACCAAATGCCGGAAGCGTCAGTTTGCGCGGTAAAGTGCCACCGTGAATCATGTCGCTGTAATCCGCGGTTAACGTGATTGTCTGGCTCTGCGCCGCATAGTTTTGCAGGAAGATAAATTCACTTTCACCATCCGTACGACGCGCCGCCGTCATCCCTTCCGGCAGCGTTGCCTCCAGCGCCCGTGGCAAGTTCATTTCCTGCGCCAGCGCGGTGTAAAAATCTGCGTGGAATGTCTGATCGTTTCGGGAGGCCAGATAATATGCCTGCCCTTTGCCAAACAAATTCACCGTCACGGCTGGCGTGCCGGCATAGAAATCATCACCGTAAGTCGCCAGCGTAGCCGCGCCCTCCAGGTGGATCACTTCACACAATTCGCTGGCGCGGTAAGGACCGTTTAACCCGAGCGCATTGCCTTCGACGCCGCTGACACTGTTGTGCTGGTCGTCGGTCAGGCTGTCGATTTCTTCCGACCAGATACCGAGCACCGGACGCAATGGCCCCGGGAATCCGCTGAGGAAACACAAATCGCTTTCGTTAACGATGCCGCTCCAGTAGGTCGCGACGAAGCGTCCACCGGCCTGCACGAATGCGGTGATCCGCTCGCCGACGCCTGCACGCACCATATACAGCATCGGCGCGATCACCAGGTCGTAGCCACTTAATTCGCAGTCGGCGTTGATCACATCCACCGCAATGCCCTGCGCCCACAGCGCACGATAATGTCCGGCGACAGTGTTTTCATATTCCAGCCCCTGATTGCGCGGACCGAGGGAATCGTCCATCGCCCAGCGGCTTTCCCAGTCGAAAATAATCGCTACTTTCGCTTCCACGCGGCTGCCCGCTACCGGTGCCAGCGCGGATAAAATTCCGCCCAGTTCCGACACTTCGCGCCCAACGCGGGTATTAATGTGTCCGACGTGATCGACAACCGCGCCGTGGAATTTCTCAGAAGAACCGCGGCTTTTACGCCACTGGAAATACTGCACCGAATCCGAACCGTGAGCGACCGCCTGCAAAGAAGACAGAATATGCATACCCGGCTTTTTCAGTTTGCTGACCGGCTGCCAGTTGGTGAAGCTCGGCGTGGATTCCATCAGTACAAACGGCTGACCCTGTTTCAGCGTGCGCATCAGGTCGTGATACATCGCGGTATACGCCGCCAGACCGATATCGTCTTTGCGGGTGTGCCACATCGGATAGCTGTCCCACGAGATGAAATCCAGCACGCTGGCAAGTTTCCAGTAATCGTAATCGTAGAAATATTCCATGAAATTAGTGGTTGCCGGTAACGCGGGGTTCTCCGCTTTCAGCGGGCGGATTTCCTCGCTGCAAAAACGCGTGACCTGATCGGTGTTAAAACGGCGCCAGTCGAGATTCAGGCCGTGAACGCCGCTTTCGCCCTGCGGCGACGGCGATTCAATCTGCGCCCAGTCGGTATAGGTGTGGCTCCAGAAGGTGCTCCACCAGGCTTTATTCAGCGCATCGAGCGTGACGTAACGGGCTTTCAGCCAGTCACGAAAACGTCCCTGACAGTGGTTGCAATGACACTCGCCGCCGTATTCGTTGGAAATATGCCAGCCGATCACCGCCGGATGATGGGCGTAACGCTTCGCCAGCGCGCTGTTCATCAGCTGCACTTTTTCGGCATACACCGGCGAACTCATGCAGTGATTGTGACGTCCGCCGTGCAGCGCTTTTACGCGGTCGCGTCCCACGCGCAGGACTTCAGGGTATTTTTGCGACATCCATGCAGGCCGCGCACCGCTTGGCGTGGCGAGAAATACCGAGATACCGTTTTCATGCAACCTGTCCAGCACCTGATCCATCCAGCCAAAGGTGAAATGGCCTTCTTCAGGTTCCAGCGCCGACCAGCTGAAAATCCCGACAGACATGACATTACAGCGAGCCTCTTTCATCATTTCGACATCGCGGATCAGGACATCAGGGCTTTCCAGCCACTGTTCCGGGTTGTAATCCGCGCCATGCAACAGCCCGGAAATCTTACTGCTCAGAAGAGGAAATTTCGTCATGCTTGGGTCCTTAGGAACTTTAAGAAAGTTAAACTCCCCGGCCAATGAAGCCGGGGAAAAAGGGATTAATGGAAGACGTTGATGGAAGGAAGAACCTGACCGTCACAGCTGAACAACGCCTGATTTTCGCGGGCATTGCCCTCTTTCCAGTGGTCGTTGATATAGGTCATACCGGCAGGTGTCGCCCAGCCTGCGCCGTCAACGGCGATCCAGGTCGGTTCCCAGTAGAACAACCCTTTGCCGCGATGATCCGGCACGGCGACCAGGCTTTTGATCATGTCGCTGAGGAAATCGGCCTGCCCCTGAACCGTGGCAGGATAGCCGCCGTCTTTAGCTTCTTTTTCGGTGAAGCTGTTTTCAGCGGCGTCGCAGTTTTTGGTGGTGTAACCGTAGGCCACTTCGACGACGATTACGTCTTTGTTGTAGCGTTTGCTGATGTCGTCCATGTTGGCCTGTAAGGCGGAAATCGGGCCATTCCAGTAGGTGTAAAACGACAGGCCGATGACGTCATAAGGCACCTTGCGCTGATTGATTTCATCGAACCACCAGCGAAAAGTATCGTTCTTGGTGCCTTCAGCCAGATGCAGCATGATTTTGATATCAGAAGGATTTTTTTCATCAGCACGGACACCGGCAATTGCGGCGTTCAGCAAACCAGCCAGACGATCAAACTCACCACCGCCCGCGCCCCAGCTTTTGCCCTCCGGCCATAAAATCCCGCCGTTCATTTCATTGCCGACCTGCACCATATCCGGCACGGTGCCCTGCTCGCGGAATTTAGCAATCACCTCGCGGCTGTAATCGTGAATAGTGGTTTTCAGCTGCGGATAATCCATTTTTTCCCAGCTTTTCGGCTTGAACTGCTTACCCGGATCGGTCCAGAAATCGCTGTAATGGAAATCGAGCAGGATTTTAAAGCCCTGCGCTTTGGCACGTTTCGCCAGCTCCAGCGTGGTGGCCAGATCGTTATTGCCGCCGCCGTACGGATGCCCCTGCGCGTCTTGTGGATCCACCCACAAGCGCAGGCGCACGTAGTTGAACCCGTTTTGTCTGAGGATCACCATCGCATCGGTCTGTTTATGGTTCTGATCGAAGAACTTACCGCCGTGTTTTTCCACATCAATCAGCGTCGAGATATCAGCGCCTTTGATAAAATCTGCCGGGACGTTGGCGACCTTTTTAATTACCACATCCTGTGCCACTGTTGAAAATGACATCGCCAGCAGCACGCAGGCCATTGCGTTTTTTTTGAAAATCTTCTCAGAAAAGAAAGTCATCGGATTATCCTTTTGTACTGCCAGCCGTCAGGCCGGAAACGAAGTATTTTTGTAAGGCGAGATAGAAAATGGCGACCGGCACGGCGATCAGCACCGCACCCGCGGCGTACATGGTGTAGTTGGCACCCATTTTTTGCGCGACCAGGTTGTACAGGCCAATCGGTAAGGTGTACTTATCCGGTGTGCGTAAAATGGTGCTGGAAAGAATGAAATCACCCAGCGGTCCGGTGAAGGAAAACAGCGCGATCACCGCCAGTATCGGTTTCGATAGCGGCATGATGATTTCGATGAAAATGCGGAAATTACCCGCGCCGTCCATCCGCGCTGATTCATCCAGATCTTTCGGAATCGCGTCCAGATAGCCTTTCATCAGATAGGTGTTCATCGGGATCATGCCGCCGACGTAGATCAGCACCAGTGCCAGATGGCTGTTAATCAGACCGAGCAACTGTGCCAGCACAAAGATGGCGATCAGCGCCGAAAACTGCGGGATCATCTGCAATAACAGGAACAGCATCAGCCCGTCTTTACGGCCTTTAAAGCGAAAGCGCGAGAAGGAATAGGCGGTGAAGCTGACGCAAATCAGCGTCAGGATCATGGTCAGGAAGCTGATTTTCATCGAGTTCCAGTACCAGCCAACGTAATTAACTTCGCCGTTAAACAGGTCTTTGTAATGCTGGAAAGAAACGTTCTCCGGAATAATTGATGTGCTAAGCAGACTGTTACCGGCATTCAGCGAGGCGCCGACGGTCCAGATCAGCGGATAAATAATGATCACCGCCACAATCAGCAACAGGAAATAACTCAGCCCCAGGCGAATAAACCGGTTTCTTTTAATACTGCTGTTCTTACTCATGCCCTTCTCCCGGTTACGCCATATCATCTTGTTTAAAGGAATTGGTTGAGCGGAATTGCCACAACGCAATACCGACCACAAATATCGACAGCAAAATCGTAATGGTCGCGGCTATGGCGTATTGCGAAGATGACATGGTGAGTTTATATATCCAGGACACCAGAATATCCGTTCCGCCTGCGTTAGAACCGGCCACTGCCGGGCCACCGTTATTAAACAGATAGATAATATTGAAGTTATTAAAGTTGAAGGTGTATTGCGTGATAATAATTGGCGCAATGGAATATAAGACCAGCGGCAGCGTAATGGTTTTCAGTTTCTTCCAGGTACTTGCCCCGTCCATGGTCGCCGCTTCATATAAATCGTTGGGAATGGCCTGCAATACGCCGGTGGTCATCGCAAATACAAACGGGAAACCCAGCCAGGTCTGCATCATGATCAGCGCGGTTTTGGTCCAGAACGGATCCGTCAGCCAGGCTTTCGGCTCAATACCTAAAGCGGCCAGAATGCCGTTGTTAATCACACCAAACGAGTCATTGAACATACCGGCAAACACCAGAATAGTGACAAAGCCCGGTACCGCCCACGGCAAAATCAGTACGGTGCGGATCAGCGCCTTGAAACGCAAATCTTTCTGATTGACCAGAATTGCCAGCATCACGCCAACCGTACATTGCAGCGTGGTCGCCAGCACCGTCCAGACCACCGTCCATTGCAAGACGTCCAGCAATGTCGAACGCCAGATATTCAGCGTGAAGATATTGATAAAGTTTTTGAACCCCACCCAGTCGACTAATTTAGCCGGTGGCGTGTGATACAAATTGTAATTGGTAAACGCAATCGAGAAACCGAATATAATCGGGAAGACCACCACAAACACCAGCAAAATAAAGCCCGGCGTAATCATTAAATACGGAAAACCTTCACGCAGCAGTAAATGATATTGCTTGCGCACGCTGGGTAATTCCAACCCCTGATCGCGACGTTTGCCGTTTGCCCAGGCGTCGCGCAGACTCCAGTAATAAAAGCCCACGCCGAACGCACCAATCAATACGCTGATAATGCCTTTGGCTAACAGGAATATCGAATTATCACGCGGCACTTCTTCGCCCAGCGTATATAAACCCCATAATCCCTGACGCAGGAAATCATAGAACACGCCGGCGAAACAAATAAGAATGATAAAAAACAGTATTCCCTTGGCCCATTGCCGGTTATAGAACTGCCCAAAACCGGGGATCAGCGCCACAGCCAGCGCCACCGGTGCATGGTGACTGGCGGAGAGTGGCGCCTGGTTTTCCTCATGAAGACGCATAGACACAAAGATGTTCCTTTCACTGGTGAGGGCGTGAATTCACGCCCTCCTTTCAGAAGTACGGGTGTTTAACCGAAATAATTGCGTTTAACGGATTACTCGTTGCTGGCTTTCGCTGCCTCGATTTGCATCTGGATATTTTTCACCGCGTCGTTCAGGGCGGCGTCAACCGGCTGTTTGCCGGTCACTCCCAGCTGGATACCGTTGTTAGCCGGGCCCCAGACTTCCTGCATTTCGGGTACACCCGGCATCGCCGTGGCGCGGGTTGACTGCTCGGCTACCGCGTTGGCTTTTTCATCGTTTTTAATCATCGGATCGTTAACCAGCGCCGTCAGTGCCGGGATTTCCTTGGTCACTTCGTAACGCACCTTGGCGTATTTCGGCTGGTTGATGAAGGTGATGAATTTCTCGGCCAGCGGTTTTTGCTTGCTGTAGGTCGAAACCGCATAACCTTTTACGCCGAGGAATGAACTCATCGGTTTGCCGTTCGGCAACAGCGGCAACGCTTTCACGCCGTAGTTAATGCCTGCCGCTTCATACGGCTGGAACGCCCACGGGCCGGTGATCACCGCGGCCGCTTTCTTCTCAGTAAACAGCGAATCGATGGCGTTCAGGCCGTTATCACCGACAATCCCCGCCGGGAATAATCCGTCGGCATAGAATTTTTTCAGGTAGGTAATGGCTTCGACACTGCCCGGCTTGTTCAGGCCGATATCTTCAACGTTGATTTCGCCTTTGGCATCCTTACCGAAGATATAGCCGCCCATGGAAGCCATTGCGCCGTAGGCGTAATACACTTCGTCAAACTTGGCCAGCAGGCCGTATTTACCTTTCGCCCGCTCTTCTTTGGAGAAGGTGTAATACTCGTCGAGCGTTGCCGGAGCCTGTGGCAGCAAATCTTTGTTGTAAATCAGCACCAGGGTTTCCACCGCTTTCGGCACGCCGTAGGTCTGGCCTTTCAGCTGAAATGCGTTAATCGCCGATGGCGTAAAGCTGTCGGTAAATGCTTTATCAAGGGTCAGCGGTGCCAGTAATCCCTGCACCACCGCCGTGCCTACCTGGTCATTGGGAATGACCACCACGTCGGGGCCGATTCCCGCCGGACCATCCAGACGTAATTTCTCCGTTTGTTGTGCATAAGGCGTTTCCTGCACAACGACTTTGACGTTGTTCTCTTTTTCAAAATCTTTCACCGCGTCTGAAATACCGGAAGATTTCTTAATATCTTCCCAGACAAGTAATTGTCCCTCTGCTGCCCGGACGGCCTGACTGCTGAGACTTAATGACATCAGTACCAGGGCAGTAAGGTGTGTAATTTTCATTGTTGCTCCTGAATGTGAAGGTATAACATTTTTGTAGGATACTCAGCGACATCAAATCCATCATCAACATTAAAAACCTGTTATAACCTGATTAATTGATGGTTAATGCCGTCATAAAAACTATGTTATACGTTAAACTTACAAGCCATAAATCACTACAAAAAGATGCGCATTGTGTGATCTTCTCTCCAAAATTCGAACCCGCTTGTGCAAACGTTTACACAAGGTGGTTATAGTCCGAAATATCAGCGGTATGAATTCTTTATGAGGTCAAACATGTCCAGCATCAGACTTAAAAATGTGGTCAAACGTTTCGATAAAACAGTGACGTTGCATGGCATCAACATTGATATTGAGGACGGCGAATTCACCGTTTTCGTCGGGCCGTCGGGGTGCGGGAAATCCACCCTGCTGCGCATGATTGCCGGACTGGAAGATATTACGGAAGGAGACGTTTACATTGGTGAGCAGCGGGTCAATGACGTCGATCCTTCACGGCGCGGCGTGGCGATGGTGTTTCAGTCCTACGCGCTGTATCCGCACATGACGATTGCTGAAAACATGGGTTACGGTTTGAAAGTGAACGGCGTGCCGAAAGACGAAATCCGCCATCAGGTTGAGATGGTCGCCAAAACCTTGCAGCTTTCTCATCTGCTGGACAGAAAACCGAAACAGCTTTCCGGTGGTCAGCGCCAGCGCACCGCCATCGGTCGGGCTATCGTGCGTAATCCTCAGGTGTTCATGTTCGATGAACCGCTGTCTAACCTCGATGCCGAACTGCGTGTGGATATGCGTTTACACATATCCAAGCTGCATCAGGAACTGAAAACCACCATGGTCTACGTGACGCACGATCAGACCGAAGCCATGACGCTGGCCGATAAAATCGTGGTGATGAACTACGGCAAAGTCGAACAGATGGGCGCACCGATGGATCTTTACTACAACCCGGTAAATCAGTTTGTGGCCGGATTTATCGGCTCACCGAAGATGAATTTCCTGCCAGCCGAAGTCATCAGCTGGCAGCCGGAGCGGCTTGACGTGCGACTGACGCCGGAGAAAACCCTGTCACTGGCGCTGAGCACCCGTGAACTGGCCGCAGGCGAAAAAGTCACGCTCGGCATTCGTCCTGAACATCTGCTGTCGCAGGAAACGGAAAACATGCTGGAATTTAACTGCGAAGTGGTTGAGCGGCTGGGCAACAGCACCTATCTGTTCGGTCAGTGTTACGGCACCGACGGTTTTAAAATGCTGCTGCCGGGCGACATGGCCTTCAACCCTTATCAAAGTCTGACCACCTGGTTTGATGCCAAACGTTGCATGGTCTTCAGCGAAGATGGTCTGCGCATCAGCGCGCCCAGCCTTTCACATCTGCATTAATTTTTTTCATTCCACGTTCAGGAAGCTCAGGACCGCCCCTGCCGGGCGGTTTTGCTCTTCCCCCTCCAAATGTAAACCGCATTGATAATCGTTATCGTTTCTTTTATTGTTAGCGCCTCTTCAGGGAAACGTAAAGGAATCGGAAGAAGATGAATTTTCAGCATAATCTTTTCACTACGCTGTGCGGTAAACGAATGGCGGGTGGATTAGCCGGGCTTACGCTCGGTGTGATAAGCGTTACGGCGCAGGCTGTCACCGTGACAGATATTGCCGGGCGCACGGTGACTGTGCCGGATGATGTTCAGCGCGTTGTGCTCGGAGAAGGCCGGTTGTTCTTCGCCCTTTCCCTGCTCGAAGGCCAGAAACCTTTCGACCGCATTGTCGGCTGGCAGGGAGATTTCCGTAAGCTTGACCCGCAAACCTACGCCACCTATCAGGCGAAATTCCCGCAAATCGACAAAATTCCGCTGATTGGTAATACCAGCGCTGACAGCATCAGTCCGGAAAAAGTGCTGACGCTGAACCCGCAGCTGGCGATCTTTGGTTTATCAGGCCACGGACCGGGCAAAGAAAGTGAGCTGGTGAACCAGCTTCAGAAAGCCGGTGTGCCGGTGGTGTTTGTGGATTTCCGTACCTCTCCGCTGAAAAACACCCTGCCGAGTATGGAACTGCTGGGCAAAGTGCTGAACCGCGAGCAACAGGCGCAGGACTATATCCGTTTCTATCAGGACAACATCAAACGCGTCACCGATGTGACCAAAGACATTCCTGAGCAGGATAAACCCAAGGTGTTTATCGAACTGCGCGCTTCGACGGCAGATGAATGCTGCCGCTCAGCCGGTAACGGAAATATGGGTGATTTTATCGATCAGGCGGGCGGCGTGAATATCGCCAAACCTCTGCTGCCGGGTCCTCTCGGTCAGGTGAATCTGGAAAAAGTCATCGCTTCGCAGCCTGATGTGTATCTGGTCAGCGGTGGCGGTAAACCAGCAAAAGCTGGCGATCCGCAACCCGCCGGTTTAGTGCTGGGCGCGCAGACCACGCCGGAACAGGCGAGCGCCAGTCTGAAACCGCTGCTGGCGCGTAAAGGCATCAGTACCCTGAAAGCTGTCGAAGATGGCCGCAGTTTTGGCATCTGGCACAACTATTACAATTCCCCGTATAACGTGCTGGCCGTGCAGGTCTTCGCCAAAGCGTTTTACCCGCAGAAGTTTGCCGATCTCAACCCGCAGCAAACTCAAAAACAACTTTATAAACAGTTCCTCGCCGTCGAACCGACCGGCACTTACTGGACAGAGTAAAAGGGACGCTGCCCCGGGCTGCCGGGGCTTTTTATCTCACGGAGAGAAGAAATGGCTAAGGTTAAATTTACACCGGCGGTTAAAGCCGGACTGCTCGCACAACTGATTGCTGCCGCGATGCCGGTGATGGCGGAAGACGCCAGCGAAGTGAAAGAAAAAGAAGATCAGATGGTGGTGACGGCCTCCTCCATCGAACAAAATCTTAAAGATGCCCCCGCCAGTATCAGCGTGATCACCCGCGAAGATCTGCAAAAGAAACCGGTACAAAACCTCAAAGACGTGCTGAAAGATGTCCCCGGCGTGCAAATCACCAATGAAAGTGATAACCGTCAGGGCGTCAGCATCCGCGGGCTGGGCAGCGGCTATACCCTGATTCTGGTTGATGGCAAACGAGTCAACTCGCGCAACGCGGTTTTCCGCCATAACGATTTCGATCTGAGCTGGATCCCCGCTGAATCTATTGAACGCATCGAAGTGGTGCGCGGGCCGATGTCTTCCTTATATGGCTCTGACGCGCTCGGCGGCGTGGTCAACATCATCACCCGCAAAGTCGGCACAAAGTGGCACGGCACGCTGAGCGCCGACACCACCGTTCAGGAACACCGCGATCGCGGCGACAGCGGTAACGGTAACTTCTTCGCCAGCGGCCCGCTGGTTGACGATTTACTGGGCGTGAAAGTTTACGGCGCGCTCGGTAAACGCGAGAAAGATCAGGCAAGTTCCGCCAGCGGCAGCACCGGTCAGCCGCGTATCGAAGGTTACACGTCGCGCAACGCCAACGTCGAATTCTCGCTGACGCCGGATGAAGATCAGGACATCACCTTCGGTTACGGGATGGATCGTCAGGACCGCGATTCCGACACGCTGGATAAAAACCGAATCGAACGCGAAAACTACTCGCTCGGCCATAATGGTCGCTGGGGCTTAGCGAATACCGAACTGCGTTTCTACGGTGAAAACATTGAGAACAAAAACGCCGAAACCATCACCTCGAAAAACAACTCCCTCGACGGCAAAGTCGTGATCCCGCTCGGCGATTACAACCAGTTCCTGACGTTTGGCGGCGAATACCGCAACGACAAACTGGAAGACGGCGTGAACATGAAAAATGGCGGCAGCACGCAGGCTAATCAGTACGCGCTGTTCCTGGAAGATGAGTGGCGGATGTTCGAAAATCTGGCGCTGACCGGCGGCGTGCGCATGGATGACCATGAAAACTACGGCGTCAACTGGAGCCCGCGGGCCTATCTGGTCTATAACGCCACCGACACCGTGACGATGAAAGGTGGCTGGGCATCGGCCTTCAAAGCGCCCTCTCTGTTACAGCTCAGCCCGGACTGGCAAAGCGCCTCCTGCCGCGGAAGTTGTAACGTGGTCGGCAGTAAGGATCTGAAAGCAGAAACCAGCGAAAGCGTGGAATTCGGCCTGTATTACGCCGGTCAGGAAGGTTTGCTGGAAGACGTCACCGCCAGTGCGACGGTGTTCCAGAATGACATCGACGACATGATCACGGTTATCCGTACCGCCAACCGCAGTCTGGCACCGACCTATCAGAACTTTGCTGGTTTCGATGCCAGCGGCAATCCGATCTTCCAGTATTACAACGTGAATAAAGCAAGGATCCGCGGACTGGAAACCGAGCTTGGTTTACCGCTAACCGACCAGCTGAACCTCAAGCTGAATTACACCTACAACGACGCCCGCGACCTGAGTAACGGCGGCAATAAACCGTTGTCCGAACTGCCATTCCATACCAGCAATGCGACGCTCGACTGGAAACCGCTGGATGCCTGGAGCTTCTATCTTTCCGCCAACTATAAAGGCAAAAGCCGCACCGTCACTGACGGAAACGCCACGCCTGGCGGATACACCATCTGGAACACCGGCGGTTCGTATGCGGTGAATAAAGCCGTAAAAATACGCGCCGGGGTACTGAATCTGACCGATAAAGATCTCAACCGCGACGACTACAGTTATAACGAAGATGGCCGCAGATATTTCGCTGCTGTCGATTACAGTTTCTGACAATAACCTCCGGCCGGGACACTTCACGTCCCGGCTGTTTCAGTGCTATATCTCTTTATCATTATTTTCAGATAAGGGATTCCCATGCCACTGCAATGCCTCATTCTTGATGATTACCAGAACGTTTCCCTTTCGCTGGCTGACTGGCACTCACTGACGCCGCAGGTGGAATGCCGCGCACTGACAGAACATATCACTGATCAAAACGCGCTGGCAGAATCGCTGAAAGACGCTGAGATTGTGGTGATAATGCGCGAAAGGACGCCGTTCACCGCGGCGTTGTTTGCCCGTCTGCCCAAACTGAAACTCCTGATTACCTCGGGTATGCGCAATGCTTCCATAGATCTGGCAGCGGCAAAAAAGCATGGCGTGACCGTTTGCGGTACAGGCAGCGGACAGGCCGCGCCGGTTGAGCTGACCTGGGCACTGATCCTCGGGCTGGCGCGGCATCTGGTCACAGAAAATAATGCGCTGCGCCAGAACGGTCCGTGGCAAAGTACGGTCGGTTTTGGCCTGAGCGGCAAGCGACTGGGTCTGCTGGGGCTGGGTAAAATTGGTCAGAAAGTGGCGCAGATAGCGAAAGCGTTTGGCATGGACGTCTGTGCCTGGAGCCAGAACCTGACGGCAGAACGCGCCGCAGAACATGGCGTGACGTTATGCGCATCGAAAGAAGAGTTGCTGCGAACCAGCGACGTGGTGTCCATTCATCTGGTGCTCGGCGACCGCACGCGCAACTTGCTGGGTGCGCAGGAACTGGCGCAGATGAAAGCCTCCGCTCTGCTGATCAATACCTCACGCGCCGCGATTGTTGATCAGCCCGCCCTGCTTGATGCGTTGCAAAACGGTGTAATTACCGGTGCCGGGCTGGATGTGTTTGATGTCGAACCGCTGCCCGCTGACCACCCTTTCAGAACACAACCCAACGTGCTGGCGACGCCGCATCTGGGCTACGTTTCCGATGGCAATTATCAGGTGTATTTCACCGAAGCCGTGGAAGATATCCAGGCGTTTCTGGCCGGTAAACCGGTGCGCGTTTTAGAATAGCCTGAATGACAGGCGTAAAAAAACCGGGTATCGACCCGGTTTTTGCTTTGAGAAGCGACGAAATCACTTGGTTTCGTTGGCTTTGATTTCGCCCATCGCTTTCAGCTTTTTGGACATTTCACGACGTTCTTTCGACAGGTCTGCATTACGGATGATGTAATCATCTACACGATCTTCATAGTCGCCGCGCATGCTGGCAATGATTGCCTGAATTTCGTCGATGCTCATTCCTGGCTTGATGTAATCGCTCAGGTTGTCGAGCAGCAGAACACGTTTCTGGTTGTCACGGATTTTCTTCTCGTTGTCAGCAATTTCGCGTTGTAATTTGTTTTTACGACGGAAAATGCGCACAAACTCCAGAACGTCCTGGAAACTCGGCTTATTGATATTGTCCATTTTAACACCTTCGATTAAGTTACACAGATTCAGTGACTGACTTGTCGCAACCCGTTTTGCCACCTGAAGAGTAGCGTAGCAAACACTGGCCTGCGAGCTCAGATAATCGTCCAATGGCTTCATCTTACCCGTTTTAGGCCACAGACAAAAATCCCTTCATGCTTTCGTTGTTTTAACGCTGTTTATTTGAGCTTCTTCTTTCTGCATCGTCATGGTGATGAGGTCGCCCATAGACTTCAGTTGTTCCGCCACCTGCGCGCTCAGCCATACATAACCGTAGACCTGCGCTTCCAGATGATTTGCCGCATTCATTTCTGCCATCAGCGCTTTCAGTTCTTCAGCAGATTCATTGAGCTGATGATTGATAGTCAGCTCATCACCTTTCGTACCGTTCATCAGCATCAGACTGAGTTTTTCCAGCGTGCTGAGCATCAGCAACTGCGCACTGCGCAAGGTGCGGGCGTTGAGCATCAGGAAGTGGCTTTCGCGTGAACTCCAGTAAGCGTCGGCCAGCAGTTCCAGCGTACACAGCAGATTGCGACTCAGCGTCTGGATCGCGTCAAACACTTCGCGCGGAATATGTGATTCTTTGCTGGCAGGCGCGAACAGTGAACGCATCTTGATCATCTGGCTCATAGACGTTTTCATTTTACCGTGCAGATGCGGACGTTCGAGCATGTTTGGCGACAACCACGCGCTGTACAGTTTATTCAGCGACATCAGGTAATCGGCCATCTGTATACGCCAGTGAATAAACGCGCGCTGCGGATAAATACTGGCGAAAAGCAGCGCCAGCAGGGATCCGAAAATCACATCGCCCGAACGCCACAGCGCGGTATTCATATCACCCGGCCCTGCGCCACAGACCACCGCCAGCGTAATACCAATCAGCAGCGCCATATAAGGGCGTTTACCGAGGGTCAGATAGCCGCTGACAAACATCACCACAGCGCACCACACCATCATCAGCGGAAAGGAATACAGTTCGAGCCATAAGGCAATCAGCCCTGAAGCCGAGCCTAGAACGGTTCCGCTGATACGCTCAAGCACGCGCTGAACGACGTTTCCCCAAAACGAAATCGGCCCCATCACCACGACCATGGTGATCAGCGGCCAGGTGCCCTCGGGGATTTCAGTCAGACGCACGATGACAAAAGTCAGCAAAAACGCCACGGCGATACGCAGCCCGTGAGTAATGCGGTAATTACGGTAAATGACGTTATCCAGCGGAGAAATTTTCTTGTCGAGACGCACGTTAGGCCTGCCGAAGGCTAGAATTCAAAGTAGGCAGTAGTTTAGCCGAGTTACCACAGGCATTCACCCCGGTTATGTCAGGGTTTTGGCCGATTGATAGTGGAAAATGAGGAAGGGAATGCTGTTAAACGTGAAAGGCCCTGGGGGTAAGATTGACTTGGCGGATTGCGCCTAGGTAAAATCAGAAAATAATTCTGACAGTTATAATATGTTATGAAATGTTTTCATCTGGCTTAAATTAGGAAATTCAAGGAATGGCGTTTAAAAAACTCAGGCATTTAAACAGGAAAAAGAATATTTTCCTGAAAAAAGTCAAACTCGACGCCCAGTTATTATTCCTCGATAAAATAAAACGTCGCGAACCGGCACCCTTCTCAGAGAAGATGAATATCGTCATGCTCTGCAATGCGTTTGGTATTGGCGATGCGATTGTCATGAGCGGCCTGGTCAATGCCTTACATCAGCAGGGGCACAACATCACTATGTTGTGCGAAAAAAGAACGGCATTTATTTTCGAGCACTCCCCGCTGGTCGACAGTGTGATTGTTTTTGAAAAAACCAGTGACCTGAAAAAGATGCCGGTTAAATCCTATGACCTGCTGATTGATATCAATGATAAAAACCATTTAAGCCCGCTCAGATTTAAAATCATTAAAGCGCTGAATCCGAAAATTGCACTGACGCTGAACCAGAACCAATACAAGATTTACGATATATCAATCGGTTACTATCAGCCGCATAAACATACCAGCTGGCGTCACAGAGCCGTTCTTAATACGCTGGGCTACACGGATTCCGTGTGGCAATATGCACTGACTATTCCGGCAGAGATTGAAGCCACAACCGCACAATTTTTAAGCACGCTGAGTCCGGGAAAATTAGTGGTCATTAATCCATACTCCACCGAGCAAGCCCGCGATATGTCACCGGCTCAACTGGCAGAAATAACAACTTATCTGGCGAAAGACGCTCAAAATACGGTGCTGTATATCGGCACCCCGGCTCAGCTGGAAAAAATAGATAATGCTTCAGGAATTAAATTCTCATCACCTTCTTTCCTGCATGCTGCCGCGCTGATTAAAGCCGCAGACTTAGTTATTTCCCCGGACACGTCCGTGGTGCATTTGTGTAAGGTTTATAATAAAAATCTTATCTGTTTATACAACAACAAAGTGTATGGTCAGGGATATCAGAACAATATTGTGTGGGGGCCGGATTATGACAAAGCCACCCAGATTTTGTCACCGGGCAAGCGCGTTGATCAGATAACCACGGAAACCCTCATCACAGCGCTGGAAACGTCGGGCTTCTGAGGTTCCCTGAACCGCGCGTTACCTGCCAACATTCAGTATCTTCCTCAGCCATGGTATTCTCTGTGGCAGTGATTTCCTCTTTGCTTTGCACGCGTGACTCGCAGAAATATCACGCTGGCGTAAAGTGCCTTCGACTTAATAAGGCCTGCTTAACTAATGTCAGATAAACCGCAAAAAACCTTCTATTTTCATGACTATGAGACTTTCGGCAAGAATCCGGCGCTGGACAGACCGGCGCAGTTTGCCGGTGTCAGAACCGACGAAGATTTCAATATCATTGAAGAACCGCTGGTGATTTATTGCCGCCCTTCTGATGATTATTTGCCGGAACCGGAAGCGGTGATGATCACGGGTATTACCCCGCAAATCGCGCTGGAACGCGGCGTGATCGAAGCTGAGTTCACAGCGCAGATTCATAAAGCCTTCAGCGTACCGGGCACCTGCATTGTCGGATATAACAACATCCGTTTCGACGATGAAGTCAGCCGTAATATCCTTTATCGCAACTTTTACGACCCTTATGCCTACAGCTGGCAGAACGGCAATTCCCGCTGGGATTTGCTGGACGTGATGCGTGCCTGTTATGCGCTGCGCCCTGAAGGCATCAACTGGCCGGAAAATGATGACGGTTTCCCGAGTTTCCGCCTCGAACATCTGACCAAAGCCAACGGCATTGAACACGAGAATGCGCACGACGCGATGGCCGACGTGTACGCCACGATTGCGATGGCGAAGCTGGTGAAACAGGCGCAGCCCCGTTTGTTCAGTTTTCTGCTGGAACACCGCAGCAAGCATAAGCTGAATACGCTGATCGACATTCCCTCGATGGCACCGCTGGTGCATGTTTCCGGTATGTTTGGTGCCGCGCGCGGTAATACCGCGTGGGTCGCGCCGCTGGCATGGCATCCCGAAAACAAGAACGCTGTGATCATGTGCGATCTGGCCGGTGATATGTCGACGCTGCTAGATCTCAATCCTGATGAAATGCGCGAGCGTTTGTACAGCCGCCGCGACGCGTTACAGGCCGGGCAATCTCCGCTGCCGATTAAGCTGGTACATATCAATAAATGTCCGGTGCTGGCACCGGCAAAAACGCTGTTGCCGGAAAATGCCGAACGTCTGGGCATTGATCGTCAGCGCTGTCTCGAGAATCTGCAACTGCTGCGTCAGAACCCGCAGGTACGCGAAAAATTGGTCACGATGTTTGCCGAAGCCGAACCATTTACGCCGTCTGACGATGTGGATGCCCGTTTGTATGATGGTTTCTTCAGCGATGCCGACCGCGCCGCGATGCGCATCATTCTGGAAACCCGCCCGGAGAATCTTCCGGCACTGGATCTGACCTTTAACGATTCCCGCATCGAGCCGCTGTTGTTCCGTTTCCGTGCGCGCAACTACCCTGCCACGCTGACGGATGCCGAGCAAAAGCGATGGATGGCGCACCGGCAGACGAAGCTCACTGACGAACGTTTTCAGAATTATGCGTTAGAGCTTGAGGCGCTGTATAACTTGCATGAGGGGGATGTTGAGAAGATGGCGCTTCTCAAGGCGCTGTTTGAATATGGGAAGAAACTGGTGGGTTAATTTTTGGGGATTCCCCATGCGAAAGGGGAGGCTGCGAGCGGGGTTTAAAAGGCTAACACCATATCAAAGCCTGTTTCAATTTCTTGATTTCGCTTTAATACCCCACCCCAGCCCTCCCCTTCGCAGGGGAGGGAGCAGAGCAGTTAACTCACTCAACCACAGCGGTATGATTAAGCCGTCGTGTGTTTGCTCCTCCCCCTGCGAAGGGGGAGGTTGGGAGCAGTTAACTCACACAACCGCAGCGGTATGATTAAGCCGTAGTATGTTTGCTCCTCCCCCTGCGAAGGGGGAGGAGCAAAGCAGTTAACTCACTCAACCACAGCGGTATGATTAAGGCGTCGTGTGTTTGCTCCTCCCCCTGCGAAGGGGGAGGTTGGGAGGGGGTTTTAAAGGCTAACACTACGTCAAAGAAAACCTCAACTCATTGATTTCGCTTTAATACCTCACCCCGACCCTCCCCTTCGCAGGGAAGGACGCGGAACAAATCAAGCTTCCGGCGCAATCTCCCCGCTCATCTGCGGTGGCTGCTTGCGAAACGCATTAGTGATAAACGCCAGATACCCAAAGCCAATCGCGCCCCAGACTAAGCCTAATGTCATCGAACTCGATTCCAGGTTCAGCCACAGCGCACCGACGGTCAGCGCACCAATCACCGGTAAGACCAGATAGTTGATGTGATCTTTCAGCGTACGGTTACGTTTTTCACGGATGTAGAACTGTGAAATCACCGACAGGTTCACGAAGGTGAACGCCACCAGCGCACCAAAGTTAATCAGCGCAGTCGCCGTCACCAGATCAAAGGTCACCGCAGACATCGCCACAGCGCCGACCAGCAGGACGTTGAACGTCGGGGTACGCCATTTCGGATGCACATAACCGAACAGTTTTTCCGGGAACACACCATCACGGCCCATCACGTACAGCAGACGGGAAACACCGGCGTGCGCCGCCATACCCGATGCCAGAACGGTCACACAGCTAAAGCACAAAATGACGGACTGGAAGAACTTACCTGCCACATACAGCATGATTTCAGGCTGTGACGCGTCCGGATCTTTAAAGCGTGAGATGTCCGGGAAGTACAGTTGCAGGAAGTAAGACACCACCACGAAGATGATGCCGCCAATCAGCGCGGTCAGGAAAATCGCTTTCGGAATGACTTTGCCCGCGTTTGGCGTTTCTTCTGACAACGAACTGATACCGTCGAAGCCCAGGAACGAGAAGCACAGAATGGTCGCCCCGGTGATCATCGGCACCACGTGCGCATTCTCACTGAAGAATGGCTTGGTGGTCGCCAGCGTGCCCATGCCCTCGCCCATGTAAACGCCACGGACTAACAGACCCAGGAACACCACCATGATCGCCACCTGCACCACAACAATTATGCTGTTCAGGTTAGCAACGACCTTGATGCCGCGCAGGTTGAACGCGGTCATCATGCCGACCAGCGCCACCACGAATATCCATGACGGTACGCCCGGGAAAATGGCTTCCAGGTAAATTTTCGCCAGCAGGATGTTGATCATCGGCATGAACAGGTAGTCCAGCAGTGATGACCAGCCGACCATAAAGCCGACGTGCGGGCTGATGGCTTTTTGCGCGTAAGTATAAGCAGAACCGGCAGACGGGAAACGTTGCACCAGTTTGCCGTAGCTCACGGCAGTAAACAGAACGGCGATCAGCGCGAAAATATACGCGGTCGCGACGTGACCATCGGTCAGGCCGGACACAATGCCGAACGTATCGAAAATGGTCATCGGTTGCAGATAGGCAAGACCCATCATCACAACCTGAACCAGAGTCAGGGTTTTACGCAGTTGTACACGCTGAGTGGCCGGAGCGGCAGATGCATTAGCAGACATGGTTCAGCCCTCCCTGCATTGCAGACACCGGGCGCTTAAACGCCTCTGAAAGCAACGTACAGGGAAAACTTCGTGAGTTATTACCAGTAAACGGGGGAGTGATCTTCACGTCGCTGAACGCGGAGGTGAAGGCTGTGCGAATGTGGCCGCAGCTGAAAGTAGTACCGGCGGGCACCGGTACAGGTTTGAAGTATTGCCCCATATTACATTTCCTCATAGTGGCGACCGTTTTTAATTTGGGATCGCACACGAACCTTGTTATCTATCCGGATCTGGGTCCGGCCTCTGTTGAATTAGTTTGGGTACTGCATATATAAAAAAAATAACCGGCGCCTTTAAGCGTCGGTTATCTGCAGTGCGGCGTATTTTGCACAAATCACGCATAAATGACAACATTCAGAGGCGTTGAGTTACAAATTCTTTTCCAGCAATGAACATGATGCGCGGATTCGTTAACTGTCTTAAGCGTTACGTAACATCCAGTCTATCTCCGTTTCCGTCACCCTTCGCTCAAACTGCAACAACTCGTTCGATTTACAGGTGTGATAAACGTGCGAGAAACGCTCGCCTAGGATTTTTTTCAGAGCCGGCTGATCGTCAAAATCATACAGTGCATCGCTCTGGCGGATTGGCAGCGGAATGCCTTCCTGTTCCAGACCGTTACCGGTCACCGGTTCCGGCAACGGCAAGTCGTTATCCAGTCCATGCAACATGCCCGCCAGCACGGTGGCGACCACTAAATACGGGTTGGCATCGGCACCGGCCACGCGGTATTCGACACGGTGATCGGCAGTTCCGCCGCAAGGGACACGCAGTGCAACGGTACGGTTATTATGGCCCCACGACGCCTGCGTCGGCACATACATGCCCGGCTGGAAGCGGCGGAAAGCATTGACGTTTGGCGCTAATACCGCCATCGAGGCTGGCATTAAAGCAATCATTCCGGCAAGAGAGCGTTTCATCAGCTCAGAATCTTCGCCACCGGCACCGGCAAACAGGTTCTTGCCGTTGTCGTCTAGCACGCTGAGATGGATATGCATCCCGCTGCCCGCATATTCGTCATACGGTTTCGCCATAAAAGTGGCGTCCATATCGTGATTTTCCGCGACCAGCCGCACCAGACGTTTGAGCATCAGGGCGTAATCGCAGGCGCGCAGAATATTTTCGCTGTGGTGCAGATTGATTTCGAACTGGCCGGGAGAAGATTCCGCCACCGCGCCATCCGCAGGTAATCCCTGAATGTGCGCCAGACGGTCAATGTCACTGAGCACATCGGCAAAGTGATCCAGATTATCGACGGAATAAACCTGAGTATGCATGCTGCGTTCCTGCGTCCCCGGCGTACACGGCGGCTGAATATAACCTTCCGCATCGCGCTGCCTGTCGAGCAGATAGAACTCCAGCTCTACCGCTACCACCGGGAACAAGCCCCGCTGGCGCAATGTTTGCCAGATATGGTTCAGCACATTGCGTGGTTCAACGTTAAAGGGAGTGCCATCTTCGTCAAGCATAGTCAGAAGCAACTGGCCGATATGTTCAGGGTCGGAAGCCGAGGGCGTCAAGGTGCCGGGCACCGGGATACAGGTGCGGTCGGGTTCGCCCAGCTCCTGGCCTAATCCGGCTTCTTCCACGACATTACCGAGAATGTCCATGGCGAAAACCGATGCCGGGAAATAACAGCCTTTTTCGAGTTTACGGAGTGCTGAGACGGGAATGCGTTTACCGCGGAAGGAGCCATTGAGATCGGTGAGCAGGACGTCGACGTGAAGGGTTTGCGGGTGACGCTCCAGGTACTGAGTTACTTCATCCTGGAACGCGCTACTTCGCTCTTCAGCGTGCTTAGCGAGGGGTTCGCTAATCTCTTTCTTGATTTCGTTCATCAGTTCAGTCGCTTGCATAGGTTTTCCGCCATTTGCTGGTTTCCGGCATATCAGGCACCACCATGATGCCAGCCGGTTATCTTTACCGGGTCATTACCCTGTTCAACGCAGTGCGCTCATGTTGTCGCGATCCTCTCGAATGTGCTCAAAATAACGGCCATATGAATAACCCTAGCCTTAACATTAATTATTTGCAACACCTACATTCTCGCAACATATCCGTTTGAAAAGCGACCGTAGCGCTGCTAAATTGGTCAATAACAGGTCAATATTCTGAGCAGTTTCGTGCGGGGAGGCGCGTGCTGTCAGCAAATTCATCTACTCAACGAGGCGGTATTATGGGCAATATATTTTCCACGACATCCACGGGAAAAGAGACGCGCTACAGACCGGTCATTGGGGTAGTTATGTGTGAGAACACTGTCGATGAAAATCCGGCCCTGACTGTCCATGAAAAATATCTGGACGCCATCTTTAATGCCGATGCCCTTCCCGTCTGTCTTCCGCATGAACTGGCAGCACGCGAAGGCGCGATAGACCAGATTCTGCGCGGTCTGGACGGCATCTTCCTCACCGGCAGCCCCAGCAATATTGAGCCCCATCAGTACGGTGAAGAAGGAGTCGAGGAGCTGGCCGATCCCGGCCGCGACCGCCTGAGTTTGCAGTTAATCCGTGCGACGCTGGAGAAGAAAATCCCGCTGTTCGCCGCCTGTCGGGGATTGCAGGAACTGGTGGTTGCTACCGGCGGCAGTTTGCACCGTAAAGTGCAGGACGTGCCGGGCTATATGGATCACCGCGAAGACACCTCTTTGCCGCACGACGAGCAGTACGCGCTGGTGCATCCGGTGCATATCGAACCCGGCGGCTTACTTTCGGAATTGTTACCCGATTATCAGCAGTTTCAGGTGAACTCCCTTCACGGCCAGGGAGCCAACCGTCTGGGCGACGTACTGACCGTGGAAGCACGCGCACCGGACAATCTGGTGGAAGCCGTGAGTGTCCGCAATCATCCGTTTGCCCTTGGTGTGCAATGGCATCCGGAATGGCACAGTCTGACGGATCCCGTATCCCGCCAGCTGTTTGAGGCTTTTATCGCTGCCTGTCGCAAAGGCCATCAGGCCCGGAGCGCACGAGAGGAATAAACGGATGAGCGAAGTCAGTCTGGCGCCTGGTCGCCGGCTTTCTGAAATTCGCCAGCAACTCGGTATGTCCCAACGCAAAGCCGCCGAGTTGTCTGGCCTGACCCACAGCGCCATCAGCACCATCGAACAGGACAAAGTCAGCCCCGCCGTCAGTACGTTGCAAAAGTTATTGCGGGTTTACGGGCTGTCACTTTCAGAATTTTTCGCCGAGGAACATAAGAGCAGCGAGCCGCGGATCGTGATTAATGCAGCGGATTTAATCGAAATCGGCAGCCGAGGCGTGTCCATGCGCATGGTCCACAACGGCACACCGAACCATACCGTCGCCATGTTGCTGGAAACCTATCAACCCGGCAGCACAACCGGCGATAAGATCAAGCATCAGGGCGAGGAAGTCGGCACCCTGTTAGAAGGAGAAATCATCTTAACCGTCAACGGTCAGAGTTACCCGCTGCGTGCGGGGCAAAGTTATGCCATTAACACCGCGAACCCTCACAGCTTTAGTAATATTTCGACGCGGATTTGCAGGATTGTTAGCGCACATACCCCTAATACCTTCTAGTTGTCATCGACTCCGGGCGAGGCAACGGGAACCCAAAGAAGGATGTCACCATGAGTGCTCAAACAGGAAGTCCCCGCGCTGCCGGTGTGCCCCACACCGACAGCTATTATGCCAGCTCCGCCAACAACCATGCGCCGTGGCCGGAACTGACTGACAATATTGAGTGCGATGTCTGTATTGTCGGTGCCGGTTATACCGGCATTTCTTCTGCTTTATATCTGTGCGAAGCCGGTTACGACGTCGTGGTGCTCGAAGCCGCCCGCGTCGGCTGGGGTGCCAGCGGGCGAAACGGCGGACAGGTCGTTAATTCCTACAGCCGCGATATAGATGTGATTGAAGAACGTTACGGACGTCAGACCGCCGATATGCTCGGCAGCATGATGTTTGAAGGCGCGAATATTATCCGTCAGCGCATCGACCAGTACGCCATCGACTGCGACTATCGCCCCGGCTGTATTTTTGCCGCGCTCAGTGCGCGCCAGCTGACGAAATTGCGCGATCAGCAAAAGTTGTGGAATCGCTATGGTCATACCGAACTGCGGCTGCTGGATGAAACTGCCGTGCGCCGCGAGATCGCCACCGATCGTTATGTCGGCGGCCTGCTGGATAAAAACGGCGGTCATCTTCACCCGCTGAATCTGGTGCTGGGCGAGGCCGAAGCGGTGCGCCGTCATGGCGGACGTATTTTTGAAGGCTCGGCAGTGACACGTATTGACCACGGAGAACCGGCATTAGTGCATACCGCGAAAGGTCAGGTAAAAGCCAAATATGTGATTCTGGCGGGCAACGCTTATCTCAGTCAGCAGCTGGCGCCGCGCCTCACGCGTCTCAGCATGCCGTGCGGTTCGCAGATTGTAGCGACGGAACCGCTGTCGGATGACATGGCGTTATCGCTTTTGCCAAACAATTACTGTGTGGAAGACTGTAATTACCTGCTCGATTATTTCCGCCTGACCGCGGACAACCGCATGTTGTACGGCGGCGGCGTGACCTACGGCGGCAAAAATCCGCCGAATATCGATTCGGTGATCTTGCCCAAGCTCAACCGCACGTTCCCGCAGCTGAAAGGCGTGAAGATAGATTACCGCTGGGGCGGCAATTTCCTGCTGACGTTATCGCGCCTGCCGCAGTTTGGCCGGCTGGAAAACAACATCTATTACATGCAGGGAGACAGCGGGCACGGCGTGACGCTGACGCACCTGGCCGGGAAGCTGATCACCGAAATGCTGCGCGGCGACGCCGAACGTTTCGATGCGTTCGCCCGTCTGCCACACATGCCGTTCTTCGGTGGCCGCAACTTCCAGGTGCCGTTTACCATGCTCGGCGCGGCGTACTATTCGCTGCGCGATCGTTTAGGCGTGTAACCCTGTTCCCCGCAGATTACCTGCGGGGAACAGCGAATATTCAGCCTTTGCCCGCGACCGGAAAGTCACTGTCAGTGCCCACTTCGGGCAACTCATTCAGATCTGGCTCGATCCCCTGCGAAATGTAATCTTTTGCGGCTATCGACTGCTCATTGCCCGCCGCATCGCGGATCAGCACATGTTTGATCGCCCCGTCTTTCATCACCTCGCGGTGTACACCGGTATATTCACTCACTGTGGTTTCCTTTTTTATGAACTGCGCATAGATATAGCTCATCTTTAAGCATAGTTTTTTATTCTTAACTGCAACTAATAAAAATCTTAAATGAGCCCAGCAACGCGCTCATTTTCCTGATAAATTAGGGGGATTGTCACTGATGACGACACCGCACGCCCCCGCACCACTCATGCCTTACAAGGAGAACGCTCTTGGACGCCAGCACGATTAATACTCTTTTCTTTATTGGCGCCCTGTTAGTCGCAGCGAGCATTTTGCTCAGTTCGTTCTCTTCTAAGCTTGGCATCCCTATTTTGGTCATTTTCCTCGCCATCGGTATGCTGGCGGGCGTAGACGGAATTGGCGGCATTGCGTTTGATAATTACCCCGCCGCCTATCTGGTCAGTAACCTGGCGCTGGCCGTCATTTTGCTCGACGGCGGGATGCGTACCCGCGCCTCTTCCTTTCGCGTTGCGCTGTGGCCCGCACTGTCGCTGGCGACCGTCGGTGTCCTGATTACAGCCGGTCTGACCGGGCTGGCTGCCGCGTGGCTGTTCAATATCAACCTGATGCAGGGTTTGCTGATTGGCGCGATTATCGGCTCAACCGATGCGGCGGCGGTGTTCTCACTGATCGGCGGTAAAGGCCTGAACGAACGTGTCAGCGCCACGCTGGAAATTGAATCCGGCAGCAACGACCCGATGGCGGTATTCCTGACCATCACCCTGATCGACATGATTTCCAAGGGCCAACACGGCCTGAGTCTGATGTTTGTGGTGGATGTGGTGCGCCAGTTCGGCCTCGGCATTGTGTTTGGTGTCGGCGGTGGCTGGTTGCTGCACAAGCTGATTAATAAGATCACGCTGGCGGCCGGGCTGTATCCGTTACTGGCATTCAGCGGCGGCTTGCTGGTTTACGCCGCCACCATGGCGCTGGAAGGCAGCGGCATTCTGGCGGTGTATCTGTGCGGCCTGATGCTCGGCAATATGCCGATCCGCAACCGTCACGGCATTTTGCAGACCTTCGACGGACTGGCGTGGCTCAGCCAGATTGGCATGTTCCTGGTGCTCGGTCTGCTGCTGACGCCGAGCGATCTGCTGCCGATTGCTATCGCGGCGCTGGCGCTCTCGTTGTGGATGATCCTGCTGGCGCGTCCGCTGTCGGTGTTTGTCAGCCTGATCCCGTTCAAAAACTTTACCCTGCGCGAACGCGTCTTTATTTCGTGGGTCGGCCTGCGTGGCGCGGTGCCTATCATTCTGGCGGTGTTCCCGATGATGGCCGGACTGCCTAACGCCACGCTGTATTTCAACGTCGCGTTCTTTATCGTGCTGGTTTCCCTGCTGCTTCAGGGTACGTCGCTGGGCTTTGCGGCGAAGAAAGCCAAAGTACTGGTGCCACCGCAGCCGACGCCGGTTTCCCGCGTCGGGCTGGATATCGACGTGTATAACGACTGGGAGCAATTTATCTATCAGCTGGGCTCCGACAAATGGTGCGTCGGGGCGGCGTTGCGTGACCTGCAAATGCCCAAGGCGACGCGGATTGCGGCATTATTCCGTGGCAAAGAAATGCTGCATCCGACCGGCAGTACGCGGCTCAAAGAAGGCGATATTCTGTGTGTGATCGGCCAGGAAAAGGATCTGCCGGAACTGGGTAAACTGTTCAGCGACAGCAATAAAGTGGTGCTCGATGACCGCTTCTTCGGTGACTTTATCCTGCAGGCAGATGCGCCGCTGGATGCGATTTCACAGCTTTATGGTCTGAATCTGGAAGAGACGGTGGATCAGTCGCAAACGCTGGGACATTTTGTGATCAGGCTGCTCGGTGGTGAACCGGTTATCGGTGACCATATCGAATGGGACGGGCTGACGTGGACGATCGCAGAAATGGACGGGAATCAGGTGAGCAAAGTCGGCGTGAGGATTGTGACGCAGAAGGCTTGATGATTTAACGCCTTCCCCTCTCACGAGGGGAAGGCGTTAATTGAATTACTGACCAGCCTGCGGGTCTTTATCGTAGTCTGAACAGGACTGATAACCCTTATTCATGACATGACCGGTGTCGTTATAGCTAACGAAGTAGGTCTGAGCTTTACCATCACGCGGAGCAACCGCATAAGTCTGGCAAGTCCCTTTAGCATGGATAAGCGTGGCTTCAGTCGATGGTGGCCCTGCAATTGCACGAACCTGAGATTTGGTCATACCGACTTTAACGTCGCTGACGACAGGCTCTTTAACGTAGCTTGCTGCGCGATCGTAAGTCTGACACCCTGCCAATACAGAAACAGCTGTAGCAACCACAAGTAACATTTTCTTATTCATAAACTTCTCCTCCTGAGTACTTTTTGTATTGTTAAGCATAGAGGACATAAAGGATTTCGCCAGCCAATATGACTTTTATATGTTGATTGCTACAGATTTTAAGTTTTTTCTGATAACCGTCTCCCTCCCGCAACCCTTTTCTCTCAAATCTTTTTATGTTTCCAAAAAGAGGATTTTCAGGTTCTTTTGTTCTATACATGAATGAGGTAAGCCATTGATTGCGCGATAAGGAGCCCTGCCTGATGCTGTTGGATCGACGCCGGTTTGTTACTTTGCTGGGCGTGCTCGCCCTGATACCGATGCCACGTATGGCCTTCGCGACTGCCCGAGAGGTTGCTATGGATACACTGCTGATTAATAAACCCGACGGCGGTGTGCCGAATAACGCATTGCCGGTGCTGATTTATCACCGCGTCATTCCCCCCGATACCGCTGATAATGCGGAATACCTCGAACACCTTTTCCGCACCAACGGCTGGCCGCCGCAGTGGCGTTATCCGGTGTATACCTTTACGCATTTTCACTCCAACACTCATGAAGTGCTGGGCGTTTATGCCGGTAGCGCAAAGCTGCAACTCGGCGGCGAGCACGGAAAAATTATTGAGGTAAACGTCGGGGATGTGTTGTTGCTTCCGGCCGGGATCGGCCATAAACAAATTTCAGCCGATGAAGATTTCATGCTGGTCGGCGCGTATCCGCCGGATATGAAAGCTGACCTTTGTCATGACGAACTGCCACAACTGGCAGCACGCACCAGAGCGGTCAATGCCGTGCCGCTGCCCGCCACGGATCCGGTGACCGGACACACTGAAGGCAGCATGCTGGTGTGGCATAAAGAGTAAGAACGGTCACAGCGGCAGCATCATCACCGTGACCTGTTCCCCCGCCTGCTCGCGTTGTTCGGCTTCCTGCCAGCCCAGACGGGCATACAATGCCTGCTGATCCGGCGTATACAGCCACAGTGCCTCAATGCCTGCGGCGCGGGCTTTTTCCACACAGGCTCGCACCAGCGCGCTGCCGATGCCTTTTCCGCGCACAGGCGCACAGGTAAAGACTTCGCCCAGCCAATATTCCCGTTCCGCACGATCGGCCAGTTCATAACGGATCACACTGGCGGTGCCCGCAATCCCTTGTTTATCCGCCAGCGCCACCAGGGTGAACTCATGGTGACCGGCGCTGATACGCGCCTGTAACCGCTGACTGATCCGCGCCGGTTCCGCCCAGTGATCGAACGACGACCATTCTTCGTTAAGCAGTTGCGAAATCGCGGGAATATGCTCCGTATTTTCTGCCAGCGAACAAATCTCCAGCCCGTTGATGACCATTCAAAATCTTCCAGGTGACTGATGTGATGTCACAATTTGTCTGGCGGCAGCGTGTCTGTCAAGCCTCAGGCCGCCGTCAGGGCAAACCGCGCGACGGCCTTTTCCAGACGCTGCGACTGATCCAGTAACTGCTGGGAAGACGCCGCCGCATAATCGGCCAGTTTGCCGTTTTGCAGCGTCACATGATTAAGTGCGGTGATGCGTTCGGAGACATCGTGAACACTTTGCCCCTGATACAACGTCGCCTCTGAAATCTCACTGACCAGCGCACTCAGGCCGTTGAAGATATGGATAATTTCCTCCAGGCTCTGACTGAGCACCGTCACAGATGCCGAACCACGGCCAATCTGCTGCACGGAATCATCAATCAGCTGATGGATACCCCGCGTTGAGTGGCTGCTCTTTTGCGCTAGCAGGCCGATTTCTTTCGCCACCACCGCAAAGCCGCGTCCGTGCTGACCGGCGTGCGCCGCTTCAATCGCCGCATTCAGCGCCAGAATATTGGTCTGGAACGCCACGCTGTCAATCATAGAAACAATACTGCTCATTTCCGAGGACTGGCTGACAATCTCCTTCATCGCCGTGTCCACCTGCCCCATCACTTCGCCGCCGCGGGTCGCTACGTCTTTCGCCTGTTCGGCCTGTCGGGTGGCCTGCCGGGCATGGGCGGCATTTTCTTTCACGCGCTCATTGAGGTGAGTGATGTGTTCGGTGGCAGCTCGCAGTTCCTCGCTTTGAATCGCCGCCTGCGCCGACAATTCCTCGTTTCCTTTTGCCATCTGATCAATGTTCAGCATGATATGCGCTGAGGCGTCACGGACTTCGCTAACCAGTTTTTGCAGGCCGCGCTGCATATTGCGCAGGCTGACGCCCAGCTCACGGACTTCGATCACCCGCGCATTATCGTCTTCGACATCCCGCGATAAATCCCCGGCAGCCAGCACGCTGATGTGCCCGATCATGCGTTGCAGCGGACGGATAATCCACGCAGACACACCGCGCCAGACCAGCACCGCGATCACCGCCAGAATCACCAGCGCGCCCATAAACAGGGTTTTCGCCTGTGACAACGCATTCAGCAATCTGTCGCTGAGCGACACCGCCGTGTGCTCGTTAACGTCCAGATAAGCATAATATTTCTGGCTGAAGTCATCCTGAAACGCCTGAATCGGCACTTCAAAGAAGGAATCGATATTGTTGTTCTTTTGCAGGCCGCCAGCCTGTTCGCGCAGACCGTCATAAAACATCTGGTAGCTGGCTTTCAGCTCCGTCGCGGCCTGATTGCCGTCTTTGGTCATCTCCTGAAACTGCGTGAAGGCTTTCTGCGATGCGGTCAGTGAGCCGAGCGATTCTTCCATCAGGCTGTTCCAGCTGCCGACCGAGCCGGTTTCTTTATCCTGCATGTAATAAATGCCAGCACGGTTGAGTTTGTCACTGGCCATCAGCAATTCCATGCGGGCTTTATCCATCACGGCTTGTTGCTGACGCAGACTTTCAGTAGCGATCACGTTGTTTCGCGCATCCTGAAGGATTTTGGTGAGCACGACAGTGGAGAAAATCTGTAAAGCAGAAAACAGGGCGATAACACAAATTACCCCAAAAAGTATTCCCCGTGGACGTCTGAAGAAAGCAGATCGAAACAATCTGTTGAATGGCATCTTACCAGTAAGCGAACGAGTGGTTAAAATCATGATTATTCTGCATTATTTAAACAGGAAGCAGAATTTTACGCGCGGGAAATGACAGAAATATTTCAATAAATTGTCCGACTTCCGGTAATACCCTAAATAATTGAAGCTGCAGGAAGGCGGCAAGCGATGGGATCCCGATGAGCTTACATAAGTAAGTGATTCGGGTCCCTGAGCGTAGCCAACGCACCTGCAGCTTTAAGTATGACGGGTATTATTTGGGAAAGATCCAGACATGCTGTTCGGGTAGCTTCAGGTGGCAGTGCTGCGGATCTCGCACATCGGTGCCATACGCACGAATGACAAAATCATCGCCCGCCGTACGGAACAGATATTCCCAGCGGTCACCGAGATACATGCTGGTCAGCAACGGTAATTCCAGCTGATTCTCGCCCGGCCCTTCAGCCAGCACCACGCGTTCAACGCGGATCACTGCCGTGCCCTCCTGCCCGGCCTGCACGCCCTCGCCCGCCTGTCCCCACAGCACCCAGCCGCTGCCTTCGATGCGCGCTTTGCCGTCGCGTACTTCGGTGACTTTGCCGTGCAGACGGTTGTTGCTGCCCATAAACTCTGCGGTAAACAGCGTTTTCGGCGAGCCGTACATTTCCTGCGGCGTGCCCTGTTGTTCGATTTTGCCGTTATTGAGCAGCAGAATGCGGTCTGAAATCGCCATCGCTTCGTTCTGGTCGTGCGTCACCATCAGCGCCGACAGCCCCAGTTTGATGATCAGTTCGCGCAGGAACACGCGCGCTTCTTCACGCAATTTGGCGTCGAGGTTCGACAGCGGCTCATCAAGCAAAATTACCGGCGGGTTGTACACCAGCGCACGGCCAATCGCCACGCGCTGTTGCTGACCACCGGAAAGCTGATGCGGATGGCGTTTGCCCAGATGTCCGAGGCCGAGCTGGTTGAGAACATCCTGCACACGCCGGGTGATTTCGCCGGCAGAAACTTTGCGCAGTTTCAGCGGATATGCCACGTTCTCGAATACTGTTTTGTGCGGCCACAGGGCGTAAGACTGGAACACCAGCCCGAGGTTGCGCTCTTCGGCCGGAATTTCGCTGCGCGGTGTGCCGTCGTAAACCTTATTTTTGCCGATAACGATGGTGCCTTTGACCGGTTTTTCCAGTCCTGCGACCGCACGCAATAAAGTGGTTTTTCCGCTGCCGGAAGGCCCGAGCAGTGACACCACTTCGCCACGTTTCAGATCCATCGAAACACCTTTTAACACCGGATTGTCGCCGTAGGTTAAGTGCAGATTGTCGACCGATAATTCAATCATGTAATTTGACTCCAAAACGAAGGGCAATACCCAGACCTAACACCACCAGCAGGATGTTAATAAAGGAGAGCGCGGCCACGATATCAATGGCACCCGCCGCCCACAGGGAAACCAGCATCGAGCCGATGGTTTCCGTACCCGGCGAAAGCAGATACACACCGGTGGAATATTCGCGCTCGAAAATCAGGAACATCAGCAGCCACGAGCCAATCAGACCGTAACGCGACAGCGGAATGGTGACGTGACGGGTGATCTGCCCGCGGGTTGCACCGGTACTGCGCGCCGCTTCTTCCAGTTCCGGCCCGACCTGCAACAGCGTCGAGGAAATCAGCCGCAGCCCATACGCCATCCACACCACGGTATACGCCAGCCAGACGCTAAAAATCGTGCTGCGCAGCGATCGCAGCCAGACCACCAGGTTATCGCGCAGCCACTGTGACCATGGCATACCCGAAAGCCAGCCTGATTTGAGCGCGTTATCCAGCCACATCGGCAGGAACAGGAACACCCACAGAAAGGCCAGACCGGCCAGCAGCCCCGGCACCGCACGCGGCACCAGCACGCTGTAATCGAGGAAACGGGTGACGCCATCCGGCTTACGGTGCATCGCAATGCCGATAAACAGATAACAGGCCACCGCCAGCGCGCCGCCGATAACACCAATGGCCATGGAGTTGACGATCGCGCGCAGCAGGTTCGGCTGTTCCCAGATGGTGCGGAAAGTATTGAGCGACAGTTCGTCCCAGATAGAGACACCGACGCCCCAGTTGGAAATAAACGCCCGCAGCATCACGCCAATCAGCGGAACACCGATAGTGACAGTCAGCCAGAACGCCACTACGGCACCGGCCACCCAGCGCCATTTGCCGAGCGGCAAGGCACGCGCCTGCGACGCTTTACCTTTGACCGTGACGAAACGGTTGGCGGTACGCATCAGGCGGCGCTGCAACATGACCAGCGGAATAGTGATACAAATCAGCACCACGGCGACGGCAGCCATCAGATGATAAGACGGCGTGCCGAGTTTGTTGGTCAGCTGATAAAGATAGGTCGCCAGCACCATGTTGCCTTCCGGATCGCCGAGCACCAGCATCAGACCGAACACTTCCAGCCCGAGGAAGAACAGCAACACGGTGGCGTACAGAATCGACGGGCGCACCATCGGCAGACTGACCGCAGTCATCACCTGCAACGGCGAAGCACCGGCGGTTCGCGCGGCTTCTTCAACATCCGACCCGACGCTGCGCAGCGCCGATGAGATATACAGGTACGCGTGCGGAACGTGCGTCAGACCGGCGATCACCACGATGCTCGACATGTCGTAAATGTTCCACGGGACGAACCCAAGAATAGCCTGCGCCCACAGCGAGAAGAACCCGACCGGACCGGCAGCCACCACGTAGCCGAAACCTAATACCATCGGCGAGACGAAAATCGGCACCAGGATCAGCGGTTCAATCATGCGTCTGCCCGGTAAATCCGTACGCACCATCAGGAACGCCAGAATACCGCCGAGCGGAATCGCGATCACCACCAGCCCGAAAGCCAGAATAAAACCGCTTTTCAGTGCCTTGTAGAAATCCGGATCGGTAAAGATGAATCCAAAAGATTCGAGGCTCCATTCTTTTGACGGGGAAAAGAACGGCGCGGAGAGGAAACTTTGTATCACGATGAACGACAACGGGATGTAGATAACCAGCGCCGTTATCAACACCACAATGCCGCGCGGCAGGCTCTGCCACTTTCTGCGCAATGCATTCATGTTACTTCCCTTCGGTTAGAAACAAGGAGAGCGAAATCAGGCAGGAAAAAGGAAGCGCGACAGAAAGTGACGCGCTTCGTTATGCCACTACTTGGCAGCAGCGGTACGCCATTGTTTGATGTAATCCAGGCGTTTTTTCTGTTGCAGGTATTCCAGCAGGGTTTCATCGACCGGGATTGGCTTGAGCGCATTGCCTAACATTTTGGTCATGCCGTCGATGTCGTTTTTGCCTTCGATATCGTTGCGGATGGACGGAATGTCAGCCTGATTGGCCAGAATGCTCTGCCCTTTCTCTGACAAGACGTAGTCCAGCCACAGTTTGGCAGCATTGCTGTTTTTCGATTCCTGGCTGATGAAAGACACGCGGGAAAGTACCAGGGTGTAATCCTTCGGATAGGAAATCCCCAGCGACGGATCCGTTTTGGCGCGGGCTTCTGCGTACGATCCGAGGATGTTGAAGCCGATCAGGTTTTCGCCGGAAGAAACGCGTTCCATCATGGTGCCGGTGGAAGACTGCACCGCTAAGCCGCCTTTGGCGACGTCAGCCAGCGTTTTGAAATAATTCGGATCAGCTTTGAAATCTTGTACCGACAACATGAAGCCGAGACCGGATTTCTCGATATCGTACGTGGTGACTTTTTTGTTGAATTTTTCGGTCTGGCTGGCGATCAGTTTTGCCAGCGCTGCATGTGAATCAGGCACATCACCGGCCGGGATCAGACGCTTATTGTAGATAAACACCACCGGCTCATAGGTCGTGCCGTAGGCTTTGTCTTTCCACACCGCCCATTTTGGTAACTGACCCTGTTCAGGGGATTTATATTCCTGCGCGTAGTCTGTCGCCAGTTTCAGCGCGGTATCCATGGAAGAACTCCAGACGACATCGCCGCTGGTGCCGCCCGCCGCCTGCTCACTGATATAACGGTTATACAGTTCGGTGCTATTCATGTCGTTATATTCGACTTTGATACCCGGATAAGTCGCCTCGAAGCCCTGGATCAGCGGGCCTGCGGCTTTGGTGTCGGTGGTGGAATACACCACAACTTTGCCTTCTTTGGTCGCCGCATCGACGATTTTTTGATAGTCGGCCGGATAGCCCTGAGGTAATGCAGACATTGCAGAGGAAGACATCATTACAGCCACAGCAATCAGAGAGATACGTAATTTATTCGACATTATTGTTAACCTCTAGTTACATTTGGGAAACTAAAAATCAACATAACGCATAACATCGGACTGGCAATAGGGTAACGTTTTTATCTTCACGATTTGTGATTCGGGGCGTTTTTTAGGCAATTAACACCATTAAAACCACGGCAAAAAATGCAAAACAGGCCACCTGAATGGCCTGTTTTGAGTGTCAGAAAACGGGAGTTATTCAAAATATCCGGCGGTATCAATATCGGTCAGTAAATCCGGATGTACCGGTTTCCAGCCCAAAATATCGCGGGTGAACTGGCTGGACGTCGGGTTATTCAGCGAAGCAAAATGCGTGAACCAGCCAAAGTGTGCCGCCAGATCCTGCCCGTTTTTACTGACCACTGGCAGATTCAGGTGCTTACCAATCAGCGTGGCAATGTCGCGAAATGGTACGCCTTCCTCTGAGTTCGCATGATATATCGCATTTTCCGCGCCTTTCTCCAGCGCCAGCACAAATACCTTCGCGGCATCAAAACGGTTCACCGCGGGCCAGAGATTTTTGCCATCGCCCGGATATGCGGATTCGCCTTTTTCGCGGGCCGTCGCAATAATCAGCGGCACAAATCCGTGATCACCCGCACCATGCACCGAGGGCGGCAGACGCACCAGTGAAACCCGCACGCCCTCCTCTGCCAGCTTAGCAACGGCAAGATCAGACGCCACGCGCGGATTTTGTCCCTGCGGATCGGGTAAATCATTTTCTGTCGCCAGCCGTCCGGTATTCACCAGCGCTGTGCCGGAGGTCACGATCAGTGGTTTTTTTGTGCCTTTTAACGCTGCGCCTAAAGCACCAATCGCCAGCCGGTCTTTTTCACAGTTTTCCAGAAACGTCGAAAAGTCATGAATAAACGCGGTGTGGATCACACCGTCGGCCTGCGCTGCGCCGGACGTCAGACTGTGCAGATCTTCAATACTGCCTCGATGCACATCGGCACCCACGTCGGTCAGCGCCTGCGCCGAAGCATCAGAACGCGCTAAACCGAGCACCTGATGGCCTGCGCGCAGTAATTCCTGCACCACCGCAGAACCGACAAATCCTGTCGCACCTGTCACGAATACACGCATTGCGAATTCCTCTGTTGTTGACTCAATCTGCTGCTTTCGTAACTGAATATAGGCGCTGGAGAAAAGACGATCTATGCGCTAATGTCCGTATTATCTTTGCAATCGTCCGGAGTCACTGATGGATCCTCTTTCAGATGTGTTGTCACTGCTGAAGCCGCGCAGTTATATGTCCAAAGGTTTTGAAGCCGGTGGAGAATGGTCGGTGCAATTCCCTGACCATTATCAGTCAATTAAATGCAACGCCATCATTACGGGTGAATGCTGGCTGGCGGTTGATGGCGTGCCCGCCGCAGTCCATCTCAAAGCTGGTGATTGTTTTGTTTTACCGGGCGGACGCCCGTTCAGGCTGGCGAGCGATCTGAATCTTCCGCCTGTCGACGCCGGGCCGATTTTCCAGCAGGCGCAGGATGGCGGGACTGTTTCCTGCAACGGCGGCAAAGATTTCTTTCTCACCGGCAGCCGGTTTGCAGTCAGCGGCGCAAACGCCTCAACCCTGCTGGCAATGTTGCCGCCAGTGGTGCATATCTCGAAAGAATCCGACAGGCAAAGTTTGCGCTGGGCAGTGGAATGTATGATGCAGGAACTGCGCGATGAGCGGCCTGGCGGATTGCTGATCGCGCAGCATATGGCGCACATGATGCTGGTGCAGGCGCTGCGGATGCACGTCGATAATTCACCGGCAGGTGAAAACAGCGGCTGGTTTGCTGCGCTGGCGGATAAGCAACTTTCCAGGGCACTGAATGCAATGCATGAGGATCCCGCAAACCGCTGGACGGTGCAGACGCTGGCTGAACGGGCGGGTATGTCACGTTCGGTGTTTTCGCAGAAATTTAAGCAGGCCGTCGGCAGTGCGCCGCTTGAATACCTGACGCGCTGGCGGATGTTGCTGGCCGGAGACCGGCTGGCGAACGGTAAAGAACCGGTATCAGCAGTGGCGTTTTCGCTCGGGTACGAATCAGAGAGCGCGTTCAGTACGGCGTTCAAACGCACATTGGGGTGTTCCCCGAGGCAGTACGGGCAGAAAGATCAAACGGACGTAGAAAATACAGCAAGTGCGGAGTGAGTCGAATTTCAGACACAAAAAAAGCCGCTAATTGCTTAGCAGCTTTAATGTGTTGTTTATGGCGGAGGAGGAGAGATTCGAACTCTCGAATGGTTTCCCATCGCCGGTTTTCAAGACCGGTGCCTTCAGCCGCTCGGCCACCCCTCCGTAAACAACAAGCACTTCGCGACATCAGTCGTTCAGTACGGGGCGTAGTATACAAGACCGAGGAAAAGATGCAATCATTATTTTCAGTCTAGTTTGTTGATTTTATGAGCATTTAAATTGTCTTCATAAAGTCGCGCATAAATCGCAGATACAAAAAAAGCCGCTAATTGCTTAGCAGCTTTCTTGTGTTGTTTATGGCGGAGGAGAAGAGATTCGAACTCTTGAATGGTTTCCCATCGCCGGTTTTCAAGACCGGTGCCTTCAGCCGCTCGGCCACCCCTCCGCAACGAAGCGAACTATAAACAGTGCCGATCCTCTTGTAAAGTCTGATTCTGTTCGTTTGCCTGAAAAACAGGCATTCGGCTTGCAAGCGGTGATTTAAGCATCATTTAGGCGATTTTGAAGCCAGGAAACCGCGCCCTGCCCGCCCTGAGCAGGTAAAGAAGGGTAAAACGTCTTTAATGACGCTCCGCAACTACTTACACTACAACCTGTTTGTATTTTCACCGACTCCAATTAGATACCCAAAATAATTTGGGTCGCAGGAAGGCGGCAAGAGAGGGAGTCCCGATGAGCTTACACAGGTAAGTGATTCCGGTGACCGGGCGAAGCCAACGCATCTGCGACACAAAGTATGAAGGGCTTAAGTGAGAATTTTATTATGAACCGCATGGATCGTATCGTTGCATCTTCGTCATCATCACGCGCTGGCTCGTTGCTAAGCACGCACCGGGTGCTGCGTAATACTTATTTTCTGCTGGCGCTGACTTTGGGCGTTTCCGCAATTACTGCGACGGCAAGTACGGTTCTGAGATTGCCGTCCCCTGGTTTTCTGCTGACTCTCGTTGGCTTCTATGGCCTGATGTTCCTGACTTACCGCACAGCAAATAGCCCGGCGGGTATTTTGTCCGCTTTCGCGCTGACCGGCTTTATGGGTTATACGCTCGGCCCGTTGCTGAGCTCGCTGCTTTCGGTCGGTGCCGGTGACATTATTATGCTGGCACTGGGCGGTACCGCACTGGTGTTCTTCTGCTGTTCAGCCTACGTGCTGACCACGCGCAAAGACATGTCGTTCCTTTCCGGCATGATGATGGCGGGTTTTGTTGTGCTGCTGGTGGCGGTGATCGCTAACCTGTTCCTGCAAATTCCGGCGCTGTCGCTGGCAATCAGTTGCCTGTTTATTTTGTTCTCTGCGGGCGCGATTTTGTGGGAAACCAGCAACATCATTCATGGCGGCGAAACCAACTATATTCGCGCGACCGTGAGCCTGTATGTCTCGCTGTACAACATCTTTGTCAGCCTGCTGAGCATCCTGGGTCTGTCATCGCGTAACTGATGATATCGGATGGTCCTCTAAGCCCCGCCCTTGCGCGGGGCTTTTTATTTTGTCTGACCGGCGTTTTTGATAAACTGACCGCCGCATTTTTACGGGTTTGAGGTTGTATGCTGCAGTTTGAAGGTCAGATTATTGAAACCGACGCTCAGGGTTACCTGAAAAACAGTCAGGACTGGCAGGAAGGCATGGCACCCCTGCTGGCGGAAGAAGAAGGGATCGCGCTTACCGACGCCCACTGGGAAGTCGTGCGTTTCGTACGCGAGTTTTATCTCGAATTCAATACGTCGCCTGCCGTACGCATGCTGGTGAAAGCGATGGCGCAGAAATATGGCGAAGAGAAAGGCAACAGCCGCTATCTGTTCCGGCTGTTCCCGAAAGGCCCGGCTAAACAGGCGACCAAAATTGCCGGTCTGCCCAAGCCGGTGAAGTGCCTGTAAAAGACTTCAGTATTTGATTTTGAAATCGCTGTAATGGCCGGGTGCGGTCGGCTCGCTGAGCACACGATCTACCCGTGCATGCTTCGGCCCGCCCTGCTTTAACCAGGCCAGCAGCTGTTCCACCTTTTCCTGTTCGCCGCACGCCACCACTTCGACGCTGCCATCCTCAAGATTTTTTGCATAACCGGTCAGACCTAAACCGGTGGCCTGATGTTGGGTCGCAAAACGAAAACCCACGCCCTGCACCATGCCGTACACATAGGCGGCTATACTGACTGTTGCCATAATTTTCTCTCCGTTAGCGGTATGGTTCGTTGCAATTTCACCTGCATGACCGGACAATGTCGCTCTTTTTTGTCTCCGAACCGACAGAACCTAATTTTATGACTGCACGTTTAATTCTGGCCAAAGGCCGTGAAAAATCACTTCTCCGCCGCCATCCGTGGGTATTTTCCGGCGCGGTACACCGTGTCGAAGGCAAAGCCAATTCCGGCGAGACTATAGATATTGTAGACAGTCAGGGAAAATGGCTGGCACGCGGTGCCTATTCACCGTCTTCTCAGATCCGTGCGCGTGTCTGGACGTTCAAGCAAGACGAAGATATCGACATTGAATTCTTTATCCGCCGTCTGCAACAAGCGCAAAACTGGCGCGATTATATCGCTAAGCGTGACGGACTGGACGGTTACCGCCTGATTGCTGGTGAATCCGACTGTCTGCCGGGCATCACCATCGATCGCTTCCAGAATTTCCTGGTGCTGCAACTGCTGTCAGCGGGTGCCGAATACCAGCGTGCGCCGCTGATTGCTGCACTGCAACATTGCTATCCTGAATGCGCAATCTGGGACCGCTCAGACGTCGCCGTGCGTAAAAAAGAAGGCCTGGAACTGACTCAGGGACATGTGGTCGGCGATGAGCCGCCTGCCCTGCTGCCGATTCAGGAACACGGCATGAGCCTGCTGGTGGATATCAAGGAAGGCCACAAAACCGGCTTCTACCTCGATCAGCGCGACAGCCGTCTTGCCGCACGTAACTATGCTGCAGGCCGCAACGTTCTGAACTGTTTCTCTTACACCGGGGCGTTTGCGGTATCGGCGCTGATGGGCGGCTGTACGAAAGTCACTAACGTGGATACCTCTCAGGCAGCGCTTGACGTGGCACGTCAGAACGTGGAGCTGAACAAGCTGGATCTGTCGAAAGCTGAATTCGTGCGTGAAGACGTATTCCAGCTGCTGCGCAAATATCGGACCGAAGGCCAGCAGTTCGACATGATTGTGATGGATCCGCCGAAATTCGTTGAGAACAAAAACCAGCTGGCGAGCGCCTGTCGTGGCTACAAAGATATCAATATGCTGGCGCTGCAACTGCTTCGTCCGGGCGGTATCCTGCTGAGCTTCTCCTGTTCCGGCTTGCTGCCAACAGATTTGTTCCAGAAAATTCTGGCCGATGCCGCACTCGATGCGGGACGCGAAATTCAGTTCGTTGAGCAATTCCGTCAGGCCGCCGATCATCCGGTGACCGGCGCCTATCCGGAAGGCCTGTATCTGAAAGGTTTCGCCTGCCTGGTGATGAACTAAAAAAGGGTCTGACAGACTAAGCACGGCGTGCTGTACTGACGACACGCCGTCGAATTTTTAGCAGAATGAGCGGTCATAACTTGAAATAGCGCGTTTTATCTCCATATAGAGATCAATGTATTATTTTGGGAGGTGACTTATGATTGCCAGTAAATTCGGTATCGGCCAGCAGGTTCGCCACAGACTGTTAGGTTACTTAGGTGTGGTGATTGATGTCGATGCAGAGTATTCGCTCGAAAAGCCCGGTGTCGACGATGTCGCCGCTGACGATTCCATGCGCACCGCTCCCTGGTATCACGTGGTGATGGAAGATGAAGAAGGCCAGCCGGTTCATACCTATCTGGCGGAGATTCAGATTGATCACGAAGCCGCGCGTTCTCATCCGGAGCAAACGTCTCTGGATGACCTGGCTGAATCAGTCCGCAGACAGCTTATGGCGCCACGCCTGCGTAACTAAGTCTGCTCCTGCGGCACGCTCTTAAAATTAAAAACCGGCTTCGATGGCCGGTTTTTTTATTGCTACATTTCTTTGCTGATTAGAGATGGCGGTTACTTTTCCATCCCCAGACGCGGAATTTCGATTTTCGGACAACGATCCATCACGACTTTTAATCCGGCCTCTTTTGCCAGCACGGCAGCCTGTTCATTGATTATGTCTAACTGAAGCCACAGCACTTTGGCCTTAATGGCAATCGCTTCCTGCGCCACGCCATACGCGGCTTCGACATTACGAAATACATCCACCATATCTACCGGATGCGGAATTTCTGCCAGTGAACCATAGGCTTTTTGCCCCAGTAACTCCTTGCCTGCCAGTTTCGGGCTGACCGGGATCACCACATAGCCCTGAGAAAGCAGATACGCCATCACGCCATAGCTTGGACGCCCCGGATTGTCACTGGCACCAACCAGGGCGATAGTTTTCACTTCTTCAAGAATCTTGCGGATATCATTATCTTGCACGGGATTATCTCCTTTTACCTGTATTCGTTAAGTGTAACGCAGGCTGGCTGTTCCGACAGCCCGTGGATCAAAAAGGCGACCTGCCTCACCCTGCCCGTGTTAATTAAAAACATTTTGTAAAACTTTGACACATTATCGCCATTGCTGAATAATAGACGATGAGCAATTTGGTATTTGGGGAGAGAAGAATGAAAGTCTGTCATGCGCTGGTCGCATTAGCGAGTCTCAGCCTGATGGCGTCAGCTTCGGCGACCTCACTCAAATTGTCTCCGGATGTTGACGTTCTGGTGATCGACGGCAAACAAATGTCTGGCGCTATTCTGAAAGGTGCGGACAGTCTGGAACTCGACGGCGGTCAGCATCAGATCCTGTTTCAGGTCAGCAAAAATCTTCGCGCCGGCTTGATGCCGATGTATCACTCCCCTGCGCTTATTGTGACGTTCAACGCCAAAAGCAGTCGTTCCGTTTCTTTCGTTTTGCCAAAACTGAGCAACGAAACTGAGGCGGCGCAATTTAACAAGCAGATGAATTATCAGCTGGTTGATGATCAGGGTCGGCAAATACCGACCCAGCGTGATGTGCTGAATATGTTTAATCCCGGCCACACTGCGGACGCTGAAAAATTGATGATTACCTACAATTTGTCCGGCGCACGTGCAGCTGTTCCTTTGTTTGCGAAAGGATTCACGGATAAAAAAACGGCGCTGGCTCAGGAAACACCGTCGAAAATTTCAATCACTTATCTCCATCCGCTATGGACACGACTGGCTGCCAACGCCAGCTTCGAACAATTTCTGCTCTGGTTTAAGCTGCCAGGTGAACAGGAACGGACATCGTAACTTAACCTGTATCACGCAATCTTTCTGTAAACACTGAATTATCGCCCCCGCCCTTTGCAGTAAAACGGACTTTCAGTATTCTGTGATCCACTCTTACTTTCGCGTTGAAGGGAATTTGATGGAATACACGACCCGTACGATCGCAAAACAAAAACACATTGCTCTGGTCGCGCATGACCACTGTAAAAACACCCTGATGAAATGGGTGGACAAAAACGTCGCCGAACTTTCCAAACATGTTCTCTACGCCACCGGCACTACCGGTAATCTGGTGCAGCGTAATACCGGCATCAATGTAAAAAGTATGCTGAGCGGCCCGATGGGTGGCGATCAGCAGGTTGGCGCGATGATTGCCGAAGGCAAAATCGATTTGCTGATTTTTCTGTGGGATCCGCTGAATGCGGTTCCGCATGATCCCGATGTGAAAGCCCTGCTGCGTCTCGCAACTGTGTGGAATATTCCGGTAGCGACCAATGTGGCGACCGCGGATTTCCTCATCAATTCCCCGTTATTCCAGTCTGAAGTCGATATTGTGATTCCCGACTATCAACGCTATTTATGGTCGCGCCTGAAAGAGTGATGTGAAAGCTCGCACTGATAAAAGTCATCAAAGCTAAAAAGAAAACCCGGCGATTGCCGGGTCTGTCATTTCAGGGTTTACGCTGCACCGGAACGCCGATATCTTCCAGCTGTTCTACAAATACCGACGGACGCTGTTTATCCTGCATCAGCCAGACCTGATGCTTCGCCCGCGTCATGGCCACATACAATAAACGCCGCTCTTCAGCATCCATAAAGTCTTCAGGTTTCGGAAGCAGGACTTCTTCCAGAAGGGATTCGCGCGCCGCCGCCGGGAAACCGTCGTTCCCTTCATGCAGCCCGACAATAATCACATATTCTGCCTGTTGCCCTTTGCTGGCGTGAATGGTCATAAATTCCAGATTGAGTTTTGGCCAGCGCGTTGCCGCCTTCTCGAGAATTTGTGGACGCAGATGGTGATAGCGCGACAGCACCAAAATCCGCTCGTCGGCCGTGACGTATCCGCTGAGCTTATCCAGCAATTTTTCCATCTGGTCCTCAGGCAGGATCACGACATTCTTCTTGTTACCTTTGGTCAGACTGTTCAGCGGTTTTTTCAGCTGATGAGGGTTTTGCTGGACGAACTTATTAGCAATCTCGCCGATACGATCGTTGAACCGGTACGTGGTATCCAGCGCACATTGCGCGCCTTCGCCAAAGTTTGTGGCAAAGGCGGTGGTAAGCGAAAGCTCGGCGCCACTGAAACGGTAAATCGCCTGCCAGTCATCCCCGACCGCAAATAAACTGGTGTGTTTGTTGAGCTTACGTAATGCAGAAAGCAGCAATGCGCGCTGTGGCGAAATATCCTGAAATTCATCCACCAGAATATGCTTCCACGGGCTGACAAAGCGGCCTTTTTCCAGAATATTCACCGCCTGATGGATGAGCCCAGAGAAATCTACCGCGCCCTCATCTTTGAGCGCGGTTTTCCAGGCTTTCATCAGCGGCGCCATCAGGCGAATGCGTTTCGTGAACAGGTCTCTGACTTCTTCCGGCGCACTTTCAATCATTTCTGCCTGACTGCCGCCGTGCATACGCATCAGGCTGAGCCAGCGTTCGAGACGGCTTCCGAGACGTTCTGCCAGGGATTTATTTTTCCAGTAATCACCGTCAGGAACCGTCCATTCCAGCTCGTCGGTCATCCACTGCCGCCAGCCGCTGGCCTGGATTTTTTTCTCCGCACACTGTTGCTGCCAGGTTTTGATCAGCAGCGAGCGACGCGCTTTAGCATCCGTTTCGAGTTTGCTTATCTTCGGCGCTTTTTTGCTCCCTTCCTGAATAATTTGTAACGCCAGCGCATGGAAGGTTTTGGCTTTAATCCCGTCAGTGTGCAGCCGTTCTTTAATACGGGTATTCATTTCATCCGCAGCCTGACGCCCGAAAGCCAGCAGAAGAATTTGCTCGGGAAGTGCTTCCTGACGACGCAACAACCAGCCAGCACGCGCCACCAGCACGGATGTTTTACCGCTACCGGCACCGGCCAGCACCAGAACTGAGTCCTCACCATTGACCACGGCGCGACACTGACTTTCGTTAAGCGGCGAAACCTCAACGGTATCGAAAAAATCGCGATTATCCGCAATGACCCGTTCGGTCCAGGCCAGATTACGTTGTGTGACACTGCGCCTCCCCTGCTCCAGCCAGCGCAGGCAGGTCTGGTAATCATCACGGCAATTGTCAAAATCATTAAGGCGTTCGACGGGCACCGGAACCGCAGAAAAGGCTTCCTGAATATCTTTTTGTACATCGGCTAAATCAGCCCGTTTGAACCATTTATCCTGCTGCTCAATCTGCGTAATTTTTTCGATTTGTCCGTGCAATACCCCCGCGCTGACCCCACTCATTTCCTGACTCCAGGTCTGCCAGATATTAAGGAGGTACTGATAAAACCGCTGAGTTTCCTGCCATTCGGTACCATGAAGACGGACGACTTTCTGTTCCGGCAATTCAAATTCCAGCTCACCCCAGACAATGCCGCGCTTACAGCGGATCTGGATGAGCTGATTAAAAGGGATCAGGTAGTGATGTTTATCGCCACTGACTTCAACGCCCGCATTAAGCAGACGCACCCGGTTGTACGGATGCTGCGCCAGATGTTTCCCGAATGAGGTCGATTTCAATTCCATATCATCACACCGTATTTTCTCTAAAATTCCTGACGGAAAGGTAATGTTTATAATTTTACATGCAAGTGTATTTAAGAGTTTACCTTTGATAAGCGCAGGCGATCCACGTTCCAAAACAGGGTAGAATAAGAAGTATGTTTCCTTTTGGGAAACATGAATTCCTTTAACTTTTCATATCTTCGGGAAGAGCAGACATGCGCACAGTTCTCAATATTCTCAACTTTGTTTTAGGTGGTTTCTTTACCACTCTCGCCTGGCTATTTGCCACGCTGGTGAGCATCGTACTGATCTTTACCCTGCCCCTCACCCGCTCTTGCTGGGAGATCACCCGTCTGTCTTTGATGCCATTTGGCAACGAAGCCGTACATGTTGATGAATTGTATCCTGAAAAACGCAATGCGCTGATGTCCGGCGGTGGTACTCTGTTGAATATATTCTGGTTTATTTTCTTCGGCTGGTGGTTATGCTTGTCCCACATCATGGCGGGTATCGCTCAATGTATCAGTATTATCGGCATTCCGGTGGGCATCGCGAATTTTAAAATCGCCGTTATCGCACTGTGGCCGGTCGGACGCCGGGTGGTTTCCGTTGAGCTCGCCAGACAAGTTCGTGAAGCGAATGCCAGCCGTCTGATGAAAGATGGACGCATTCGCTGATTTTCATCATTTTTGATTTTTAAGGTGGGGTTTTTTAGTGCTTTCGATTGCACCGGGCTTAAGGCGTTATGCCTATAACAGCAATGTTCTTTATCACATCAGGATTTTCATTGCTCTGGCAGGCGCGGCCGCCGTTCCATGGTGGCTGGGTGAGATTACGCTGACTATCCCGCTGACGCTCGGTGTCGTCGCCGCCGCGCTGGCTGATCTTGACGATCGTCTAGCCGGCAGGCTGCGTAATTTGCTGATTACGCTGGTATGCTTTTTCATCGCTTCAGCGTCAATCGAATTACTTTTCCCCTATCCCTGGCTATTTGCGCCGGGACTGATGCTTTCCACCTGCGGGTTTATTCTGCTCGGCGCACTCGGCCAGCGTTATGCCACTATTGCTTTTGGCGCGCTGCTGATCGCCATCTATACCATGCTTGGTACGAGCATGTATCACATCTGGTATCAGCAACCACTGCTCCTGCTGGCCGGTGCCATCTGGTATAACCTGCTGACGCTGGCCGGGCATATTATCTTTCCTATCCGGCCACTACAGGATCAGATTTCACGCTGCTTCACACAACTCGCGGCGTATCTGGAAGCCAAAGCGACCTTGTTCGACCCCGATCAGGAAGACAATAATCAGCAACTGGTTGAGCTGGCGATGGCTAACGGACAGCTGGTTTCCACGCTTAATCAGACTAAAAATACGCTGCAAACCCGTCTGAAAGGTGACCGCGGTCAGAAAGGAACGCGCAGGACTTTGCATTATTATTTCGTGGTGCAGGATATTCACGAACGCGCCAGTTCGTCGCATGTGAAGTATCTAAAGCTCAGTGAACAATTCCATCACAGTGACATTCTGTTCCGTTTCCAGCGGCTGATGAGTATGCAAGCCCGGGCCTGTTTGCAGCTGTCACAATGCATTTTATATCGTCAGAAATATCAGCATAACAGCCAATTTGAGCGGGCGTTTGCGCGGCTGGAAGAAGCATTGAAACGCCTGGAATCTCAGGGCGAGCATCGTGAAATGTTGCAGGCGTTGCGCCATCTTTTACGCAATCTGCACGCCATTGATGCACAGCTGGCCAATATTGAATCCGAACAGTCACTGCCTGAGAATAATGAAACCGGGAAAAACACGTTTGCCGAAGATCGCCTGACAGGGCTTGATGATATCTGGCTGCGTATATCGCGGCACTTCACGCCGCAGTCAGTATTATTCCGCCATGCGGTGCGTATGTCAGTCGTTCTGTTTGTCGGTTACGTGTTTCTTCAGGTCAGTGGTTTACATCATGGCTACTGGATATTGCTCACCAGTTTGTTTGTCTGTCAGCCGAACTACAGCGCCACACGCCGCAGGCTGGCGTTAAGGATTATCGGCACTCTCGCCGGTATCGCGCTGGGTATTCCGATACTGTACTTCGTGCCTTCGATTGACGGACAAATGATCCTGATCGTTATCAGCGGTTTATTATTCTTCGCCTTTCGCACGGTGCAATATGCGCAGGCAACGATGTTTATTACCCTGCTGGTGTTGTTGTGTTTCAACTTGCTGGGAGAGGGTTTTGAAATCGCCATACCCCGCGTCATCGATACGCTGATTGGGTGTGGTATTGCCTGGGCTGCAGTGACTTTTATCTGGCCGGACTGGAAATTCAGGCAAATCGACCGCGTTGTCAGCAAAACTTTCGATGCCAACTGCCGCTACCTTGACGCTATTTTGGTGCAATACCATCAGGGAAAAGACAACAGTCTCGATTATCGTCTGGCACGCCGTGATGCGCATAACTGTGATGCGGAACTGGCGTCAGTAGTCTCGAATATGAGTTCGGAGAAAAATAACGACACAACGACTCTGGATGCCGCATTCCGCTTGCTGTGCCTCAACCATACGATGCTGAGCTATATTTCTGCGCTCGGGGCACATCGTGAAAAACTCGAAGATGCTGAAACCCTGAGCTTGCTGGATGATGCAGTGTGCTGCGTGGACGGGGCTCTGCACCATCTGCCTGCTGAATCCGGGCGTATTCAGCAGGCTCTTGAAAATCTCAGTGCCCGCATTCAGATGAGAACCCCGGATTCGGACAGTAAAGAACAGCTGGTATTGCAACAAATTGGATTACTGGTGGCTCATTTACCTGAACTCACCAGTCTTAACAGTAAAATCTTGCCTGCTCATAACCCGGTCTGACAACCCGCAGCCATCATGTGCTGCGGGTTAGTGCGTCATCGGATACTTTTCTTGCTGATGGTTGAACCAGTGAGTTAAAAACTCTCTCGACGCCGTCGGCAAGGCCGCTTCATGAAAACCTAAAATTGCGCCTTCCAGTGCCATCAGCAAATTAATGCCCAAATTCTTTTTTTTTATTGCACACAATTTCAGGTATGCCCCGCACGCACCTTGCATCCGAAGGTCCCCCGAATTCTCGATACCGACTTGCCACAGCATCCGCTCAAGAGCCAGCGAGAGATTAGGTAAGTCTTTCAAACGTGATGCTTCACTGTTTTTCTTTGCTTCAATTTCACGACGCATCCCTTTGATTGAAACTCTCGCCAGTCTCAGCAAAATGTGGGGATCACTCCACTGCTCATGACTGACTTTGAAATAGCGTAAATGCACATCCATCCCGCGCTTGCGGTAGATCAGACGTTCCATTTTTTTCCGACAAAAATGACCTTCTGTATCATCATTCGCCCTCAGGAATAATTCTCCGTCAGACACCAGACCAAACATGGCTCGATCGGCCGATAAACTGAATCCGCCAAACTGCGTTCGCGATCGTATATTGCCCAGTGGGGCAAACAGTTCCAGACATTCAAGTACTCTTTTTTTTGATTTATTTATCATTGCGTTATCCTTTTCACATTCATTCCTGACTTCCAATTTGAATTACCAGAACCGCTAAATGCAAAATACGCAATGTCGTGAGTGGCAACAAACATAAAATGCAGTTGCAGTGTATTGCCTTCAATATTTGCGAGATGTCTTGGAAAAATTGGGTTGATCTTTGCTCATCGCCAGAGTACTGTACATCCATACAGTAACTCACTGGGGTACATCTCTATGCGAACTCAACACCATACAAATCATCATTTTAGTCAGCTTGCTTTGCCCGTTTCCCGTGCACAGGTAAATACGTCTGCATCCTTGAATAATGGTCTGATCACTGAGTTCGTCTATAGTGCGAGCCAACCTGCTTTTGCTCAGTTACTGCTGCCCCTGCTGCAACATCTCGGCATGCAATCACGCTGGTTGTTGTGGCTGACACCACAACAAAAATTGAGCCGCCACTGGTTATCAGAGTCCGGGCTACCGGTGGATAAAATGGTGCAGGTGAATCAGATCACTGCGATGTCTACTGTCGATGCCATGGAAAAAGCATTGCAAACGGGTAACTACAGTGTCGTGCTTGGATGGTTGCCAGATTTGAATGATGCAGAGAGGGAAAGATTACAAATTGCTGCCCGTCAGGGGGGAGCATACGGCTTCATCATGAAGCCAACAAATGAACAGAATTCAGCTAGTGGACATCACTCAACAGTAAAAATTCACTCTTCTGTATACCATTAGTTCAAAATAGGAATGTTCCTACGAAAATAATGGGGAACTTAGTGATTTGTGCTGCGAAAGCTCCGGAACCCAGTAAAAACGGGCTTCCTGAATGTAGATTGTCTTCGAAAATTGTCAGTAATTGGTCAAAGCCGTTAAGAAATGTGTACGTTTTTCCCTTTTTTTCCACGGTGTTAACACATCAAGCTTGTAAGTTTCGCGCCACGTTGTAGACTTTACAACGCCAAGGTTGCTCAATAATGCCAACGTAAAGTGGCAAGTTCTGAAATGAAGCAATAATCTTGGCGTAAGGATTTTAACCAAGGGCTTAAAAAGCTTAAAGCTCAATTGCCTATTTGGATGATAACGAGGCGCAAAATGAAAAAGACAGCTATCGCATTAGCAGTGGCACTGGCAGGTTTCGCTACCGTAGCGCAAGCCGCCCCTAAAGATAACACCTGGTATACCGGTGGTAAATTGGGCTGGTCCCAATACCATGACACTGGTTTCGCAAATGCTTACGAAGGTATCGGCAACGGCCCTACCCACGAGAGCCAACTGGGTGCAGGTGCGTTCTTGGGTTACCAAGCGAACCAATACCTGGGCTTTGAAATGGGATATGACTGGCTTGGCCGTATGCCTTACAAAGGCAGCGTAAACAATGGCGCGTTCAAAGCACAAGGCGTTCAGCTGGCTGCTAAACTGAGCTACCCACTGACTGACGACCTGGACATCTATACCCGTCTGGGTGGTATGGTTTGGCGTGCAGACGCTAAAGGTAACTTCGACAATGGCGCAGCTGGCCGCGTAAGCGATCACGACACCGGTGTTTCTCCACTGGCAGCCGTTGGTCTTGAATACGCAGTGACCAAAAACTGGGCTACCCGTCTGGATTACCAGTGGGTTAACAACATCGGTGACGCTGCTACTGTTGGCGCACGTCCTGATAACGGCATGCTGGCTGTGGGTGTTTCTTACCGTTTCGGTCAAGAAGAAGCTGCTCCAGTTGTTGCTCCAGCACCAGCACCAGCTCCAGTTGTTGAGACTAAGAAATTCACTCTGAAATCTGACGTTCTCTTCAACTTCAACAAAGCAACTCTGAAACCAGAAGGCCAACAGGCTCTGGATCAGCTGTACAGCCAGTTGAGCTCAATCGATCCTAAAGACGGTTCTGTTATCGTTCTGGGTTACACCGACCGTATCGGTTCAGAACAATACAACCAGAAACTGTCTGAGCAACGTGCTCAGAGCGTAGTAGATTACCTGGTATCTAAAGGTATCCCTGCTAACAAGATCTCTGCACAAGGCCAGGGTAAATCTAACCCAGTTACCGGTTCTACCTGTGACTCCGTTAAAGGCCGTGCTGCTCTGATCGACTGCCTGGCACCAGACCGTCGTGTAGAAATCGAAGTTAAAGGCTACAAAGATACTGTTACTCAGCCACAGGCTTAATAACACTCTTTAGCTTTTGCTACAGATATCAAAAACCCCGCCTCGGCGGGGTTTTTTTATGTCTTCTAATGAAAAGTCAGGGAAATGCTTTCTGATGAGAAAGTCTGTGAAGAATTCGGGGAAGGAAGAAGAGAGACTCAGCTCTCTTTTTTACCGAGGATTTGTTCCAGATCTTCTTTAAGAGAAGACATCTGATTTGCGTACTTCTCTTTACGTTCCGCATCTTCAAGCAACTGAATGATCGTATCAGACAATGTTGCTCCGCGCCTTTGCGCCAGTCCAGCCAGTCGCTGCCAGACAAGAAATTCCAGGTCAATGGACTTCTTACGCGTATGCTGATGTTCAGCATTAAAATGACGCTTACGGCGGGCACGGATGGTTTGTTTTAGCCGATTTTCCAGCGACGGATTCATATTATTAACGATCCAATCCGTCACCTTAACAGGTTCGTTTTCCAGCCTGAGAAGTTGATTCACGGATTCTTCAGCGGCGCTTTTTTCCAAATGACGAGTAATCCGCTCACCTTCCCGGTGTTTTTTCACCAGATACTTCCATTTCCAACCGCTTTCGAGATTTTCCAGTTGCTGATATTTCATCGTGAACTCTTCGGTGACCACGTAACTTTACTAAGCATAACAGCTTTAATTCAATTTTCACCCCAAATAAACCCGCTTATTTTGCCTGTTTTTTAAGCACCCGTTCAGCAATGTGCACTAAGACCAATTGTGCTGCGACTCTGATTGTATGCAGCCGGATTTATTCTTGTATAATCGCTCTTTCCCTTTTTATAGAAAACAGCTAACACATTGACCAATAACCGACTTGACTGGCAGCTTTTACTGCCCGATACCGCGCCTTACGAGGCAATTTTTGCAACGGCTTCCCAGTTAGCCCCTGTCGATTTCGCAGGCACTCAGCCCCGGCTGGAAAATGGTTTAACGCTGTTTTGTCATCCCCGTTCCCGTGCGCGTTTTATGACGCTCAAAGCGCAGGAAAATCGCGAGTACTTGTCACGCATCGCTGATGTGGTCAGGAGCCTGCTGCCGGAACAAACTGAAGTTATTGGCAACCGCTATCATATTGACGGTAATAAGGTGACGCTGCTGGCGGCTAAATCTTCAGAAGATACCTTTGCTGCAAGCTTTACCTGCCAGTACCGCGAATGGATTGAGCCGGAACAATTGTTTGGCTGTGTTCGCTTGTTTAAAGATCAGATTCAACTCGAACCGGGTCTGGTTCATCAGGTCAATGGCGGTGTTTTAGTGCTGTCTATCCGCACACTCATCGCTCAGCCACTGATGTGGTTGCGACTTAAGCAAATGATCACTGAAGGCCAGTATCACTGGGTATCTCCGGATGAGACAAAACCGTTGCCAGTGACGGTGCCTCCGATGCCGCTGGATCTGCGTCTTATTCTGGTGGGCGATCGCTTGTCGCTGGGCGACCTCAGCGATATGGAACCGGAGCTGATGGATTCTGCCATCTATGGCGAATTTGAAGCGGACCTGCCACTGACCGAAGAAAGTGACATGGAAACCTGGTGTGGTTACGTTAACACGCTGGCCGATGAGCTTGAGATCCCGCGTCTTGCTGCCGATGCCTGGCCTGAGTTTCTGAAAATTGCCATTCGCCACAGCACCGATCAGGGAAGCCTGACTCTCGATCCGGTCTGGCTGAATACTCAGCTCAGTGAAGCCGCGCTTTACAATGAAGACGAGTTGCTCAGTGCCAAATCTCTTGAAGCGGCCGCGAATGCACGTGCATGGCGCGAAAGCTACCTGCAGGAACGTATGCAGGACGAAATTGAGCTTGGGCAAATCCGTATTGAAACCGAAGGTGAAGTCGTCGGGCAGATTAACGGCCTTTCCGTTCTGGAATATCCGGGTCATCCGCGCGCTTTAGGTGAACCTTCACGTATTAGTTGTGTCGTACACACCGGCGACGGCGAATTTACCGACGTTGAACGCAAAGCTGAATTAGGCGGTAATCTGCATGCCAAAGGCATGATGATTATGCAGGCCTTTTTGATTTCCGAGTTAGAACTCGACCAGCCTCTGCCCTTCTCCGCTTCGATTGTGTTTGAGCAGTCTTACGGAGAAGTGGACGGCGACAGCGCATCCCTCGCTGAACTCTGCGCACTCATCAGTGCGTTGTCGATGCAGCCGATTAACCAGCAAATTGCGGTCACCGGCTCTGTCGATCAGTTTGGGAATGTGCAACCCATTGGTGGCGTGAATGAGAAAATCGAAGGTTTCTTCGAAGTTTGTCAGCGTCGCGGTTTGACCGGTAAGCAAGGGGTCATTCTGCCAACCAGCAACGTGCGTAATCTTTGCCTGCATCCGCAGGTTGTAGACGCCGTTCGCGAAGGCCAGTTTCACTTATGGGCAGTTGATAACGCAGCCGAAGCGCTGCCTATCCTGACCGGACTGATTTACACAAACGAAGAAGAAGCTGAAGAAGAGCGTCCGAGCCTGCTGGGATTGATTCAGCAGCGTATTGCGCTGGTCACATCGCAAGGTGGCCCGCGCTACCCGTGGCCTCTTCGCTGGTTGAACTGGTTCAGCCGCAGCTGATCGGAGTTGTTCAGCTTACAGCTGTAAGCTAAGCTTCGCCCTTCATTAAAATAAGGCTTACATAGAACATGGTAGATAAACGCGATTCCTATACGAAAGAAGACCTCGTAGCTTCTGGCCGCAGTGAACTGTTTGGCGCTGGCGGTCCTCCATTACCATCAGGCAATATGCTGATGATGGATCGCATCGTTAAGATGCAAGAAAATGGCGGCACCCATGGCAAAGGTTATGTTGAAGCTGAGTTAGATATCAATCCTGACCTGTGGTTCTTCGGCTGTCACTTTATTGGTGATCCGGTTATGCCAGGCTGTCTGGGTCTGGACGCAATGTGGCAGTTAGTCGGTTTCTATCTGGGCTGGCTCGGTGGCGAAGGCAAAGGCCGCGCACTGGGTGTAGGTGAAGTTAAATTCACCGGTCAGGTGTTGCCAACTGCAAAACTGGTTACCTACCGCCTGAATTTCAAACGTGTTATCAACCGTAAACTGATCATGGGCGTCGCTGATGGTGAAGTTCTGGTTGATGGTGTGGTGATTTACACCGCAACTGACCTGAAAGTTGGTCTGTTCAAAGACGCCGCTGCTTTCTAAGAAAGCGCATTGCTGAGTCTGATAAAACGGTGAGCCTGATGGCTCGCCGTTTTTTATGCGCATTTTTCAGCGCAGATGATATTAATGATGTTTATTACAAACAAAAACCTCCGCGCGCAGCGGAGGTTGTTCCTTATTCTGACAGGGGAGCCGCTTAAGCGGTAACGGCCCTGTCCTCCATGGCTTGTCGCCAACCCCCGAGCCAGTGTGATCGGGCATCTAATGATTGGTACGGACAAATCTCTTTTGAGCGTCCGCCAATACCTGCTTGATATCCACGTGATTGTGCCCGTTCCAGGCGATCGCGTTTTTGTCTCTTCATGCCTTATATCCCTCATTATTCAGGTCAGGTGGAAAGAAAACAGTGGCCCGCTTCTGCGTCCACACCTAACAAATAGCTGCTATCGGCAGAGAGGTCAATGCGCAAAATTCACGCCAATGTCATATTTGTGAGTTATATTATTAGATTGCGCGCGAGATAATAGTGCTAATAAAATCCTCATCTGGCTGATCACCATAAAAAAATCCCGGTGTCTGAAAAGTCAGAAGCCGGGATTTTTTACGTTTTACTTAAAAAATATTAAGCTTAAAAAATAGTCATCTTATTTGTGAGGCAATCTGGCCTGCTTCTTGCTGCCATCCGGCAGCCAGCGTTTTCACCAGCGCATCATAACCATCTTCGTTCTGTTTCAGGTTTAACGTAAAGTCGCGCTGGATCATCTGCCCGCTGCGGCTCAGCGTCCAGCTCCCGCTGATAACCACCGTGCCATCATAACGGCCGTGGAATGCGGTCACATTCACGTTCAGCACATCCTGATCATCCGAACTGACAGCCTGGGTGGAAACCAGATACCCCGGCAAGTCACGGCGCAGGTATGTCACCAGTGATTGTTGAAGTTGCTGATCCAGCGGGCTGGCCCAGAGATTATTCTGGGTCAGCGTGTACTGCACATCATTGGTCTGATAAACCAGTCCGTTACCTGACAAGTAATCAGCCACACTAACCCTTTCCACCCACAGATGGCGTTGGGTAGTCATGCCTGATGACATTGCGCTGCCCGTTGCCGGGGCGCTGTTGAGCACCGGCAACTGGTAGTAAGTTTTCTGATCACTGCTGCTACAGGCAGTCAGGAATAATGCTAAGACGACAGGTATCCATTTCATCATTATTTGGCCTTCTTCGGCTGAGGATCATCTTGCCCTGGGGCGGCGAAAATCAGTGCATTACTTTTCTGATTAAGCGTTTTCAATACCGGTTGCAGTTCACGCAGGGTCTTATCCAGACTTTGCATGTCATTCACCATATGTCCGTATGCCGGAGAACCAGGCTGGAAGCCTTTCAGGCTGCGGTTAAGCTGAATCAACGTCTGCTGCATATCCTGTGGCAGGTTTTTCATTTCCTTGCTGCTGACAATGGAATTCAGAGACTCTATGGTCCTCTGCGTCGCTTTCATCGTCCTCTGACTTTCCGCCAGTGTGCTGGTGGCTTCACGCATCATCGGTTCGATCGGCAGATTGTTGATCTTATCGAGCGTGGTCATCAGTTTCTGTTGGATCTGCGCAAACCCGCCGCTCACCGTCGGCAACAGTTTTTGCCCGTCTATTTCCAGCGGCCCTTTCCACGGTTTCTCATTCGGATAGAAATCCAGATCAATAAACATCGCCCCCGTTAGCAGGTTGGCTGATTTCATCGAAGCACGCAGACCATGAGCGATACCGTCACGGATATGCTCTTCGATATTAAAGTTACTGCCCAGCAACTGAGCGAAGCGGTCTGGTTCGATGCGGATCAGCACCGGAATACGATAATCATCCGACATCTGCTGTTTCACCACATTCATCGGATATGGCACTTCGGCCACAGTCCCCAGACGGATGCCACGGAATTCAACAGGCGCGCCAGGTTGCAGGCCGCGAATAGAATCCGAGAAGAACATGACGTAATCCATGTGACGGGTATAAAGCGATTCCTGAATGCTTTTCTGATCGTCGAAGAGCTTATAACTGTCACCATCTTTGGCTTCGTTGCCCTGCGTCCAGCCATTCGGAATGTCAAAGCTGACACCACCGCTAAATAACGTGGTCAGTGAACCCATTTCGACACGCATACCGGCGGCAGACATATCGAAGTTCACGCCGCTGTCTTTCCAGAAACGAACGTTGTCAGTCACCAACGTGTCGTAAGGTGCCCGGATAAACAGCTGATATTTGATGTTGCGCGCTTTCGGATCAAAGTGACTGGTTTCCACTGTACCGACCTGGAAACCTCTGAACAGCACCGGATCTCCCGGATTCAGCTGGCCTGAACGTTCACTTTCCAGACTCACGCGGATACCTTTGGCATCAGGGGAAGCCAGCGGAGGTGAATCATCCAGTTTATATTCTGATTTTTCACCGCCTTTATTGCCCGGCTGCAACTGAATATACGCACCTGACAATAATGTGCCCAAACCGGAAATACCTTCACGTCCGATTTGCGGTTTTACCACCCAGAATACAGAGTCGTCACGGAGCATTTTTTCCATGCCGGTATTCAGGCGCGCTTTAATAATGACCTGTTGCAGATCTTCACTCAGGGTCACGCTTTCCACTTTACCGACATCAACGTTACGGCTTTTGATGGTGGTCTTTCCGCCCTCAATGCCTTCCGCCGTGGTGGTGATCAATGTCACTTCCGGGCCCTGATGGCTGTAGTGGTAGAACAGTATCCAGGCGCCGATCAGTGCCGTAACAATCGGCACAATCCACACCGGCGACCAGCGTTTAATCTTTTCTACTTTGGCAGTTCCATCGTGCTCTGCCATATTATTTCCCGCCATCTTGTGGCTCCTTTGCAGACTTCATTACAGCGCGATCCCAAATGAGCCTTGGGTCAAACGTCATTGCAGCGAACATAGTGAGAATGACAACACTGGCAAAAAGCAGTGCGCCAATGTCCGGATAAATACTCATCAGTTGTCCCATCCTTACCAGAGCTGAAAGCACCGCAATAACGAACACGTCAATCATTGACCAGCGGCCAACAAATTCCACGACTTCATAAATCACGTGCAATCTTTCCCTGTCAATTTCCTTATTACTGTTTGCATCCCAGCATAACCAACCAATCGCAATCATTTTCAGCGTCGGCACCATGATACTGGCAATCAAAATCACCATAGCCACAGGATAAGAACCTTCACTCCACAGCAACACCACGCCAGCCATAATGGTGGATGGCATCGGAGTGCCGAGCACCTGGGTTATCATGATCGGCAGCAGATTGGCGGGGATATACAAAAAAATAGACGTAATGAGAAGTGCCATCGTCCATTGCAAACTGTTTTTGCGGCGCGCATGGCCGGATGTATCACAACGCCCGCACTGTTTTTGATCAACCGGCAAAATAGCCATACAACAATGGCATGAACGTAATCCCTGTGACAGTCCGCTCTCACCGACACGAAGCGGCATCTCCAGCTTCGGTGCAGGAGCAACCTGCTGCCAGATCCAGTAACGGTCAGTACACTGAAAAGCCCTGAGCTGTAAAATACAAAACAGCACAAAGGGATAGAAACTGGTGCCGACGCCGACATCACCATAAGCCATCAGCTTCACGAAACTGACCAAGACACCCGCCAGGAAAATCTCGACCATGCACCAGGCCTTCAGGCGAAAATAGTTACGGGCAATGCTGATCTGCCAGTGACTGGGTATCGATGTCCCCTGGCAAAGAATGATGATGAAAATCATGCCTAACGCAGGCATCAGTTGAACCAGAATCATAAACAGCGACGCCATGCTGGCGTAGTCGTCAGAAACTAAAACCTGGGGAATTTGAATCAGTGTAACTTCGCTTCCCAGGCCGGCAACTTTCATGTTCACGAAAGGGAAAAGGTTAGACAACAGCAGCATGAATAATGCGCTGACAGCATAGGCAATAGGGCGGCGACGCGGCTCTTTCCAGCGCGACGTCAGCGTCGTATGGCAACGCGGGCATTTTGCTTTTTGCCCGACAGCAATCTCAGGGATTGCCACCAGCAAATCGCATTGGGGACATAAAATGTGCGGATCGTGGACATGAGAACACACAAGCCAACTCCTCAATTGCGGAACGTGCAATAGCATGTGCCGCAGGAACAATCCTTCATTCCGCGGCACATGACGGGGCAGTGTTAGCCGTTTTTCTGCGCTTCCAGCGCTTCCCAACGTTCAAACGCCTGCTCTAACTCCTGCTCTGCGGCGGCTAAAGCGGTGATAACCTGCTGAGTTTCTTCATGAGGAAGTGTGAAGAAATTCGCATCACTCATTTGCTGTTGCAGCGCTTCAATTCTTTCTTCCAGCGTGCTGATTTGCGCAGGCAATTGTTCAAGCTCGCGTTGTTGATTATAGCTGAGCTTATTCGCCGTGCGTTTTGCTGGTTCTGCTTTAGGTTGAGCAGCCGGTTTATTTTCGGTGACTACCGCCTGACGGATTGGCTTCTGGTTACGGCGCTGATGCTGTGCGTCATGGTAACCGCCAACATAACTGTTGATCACGCCGTTGCCTTCATAAATCCAGCATTCGGTTGCTGAGTTATCAACAAACTCACGGTCATGGCTCACCAGCATTACCGTGCCCTGATAGCTGTCGATCATCTCTTCCAGCAGCTCGAGTGTTTCCACATCCAGGTCGTTGGTCGGTTCATCGAGGATCAGCAGGTTGCTGGGACGCAGGAACAGTTTTGCCAGCAGCAGACGGTTACGTTCGCCGCCTGACAGCGCTTTTACCGGCGTCATTGCACGTTTTGGATGAAACAGGAAGTCCTGCAGGTAGCCCAGCACGTGACGGGCACGACCGTTAACCATCACTTCCTGCTTACCTTCAGCGAGGTTATCCATCACGGTACGTTCAGGATCCAGCTCAGCACGGTGCTGGTCGAAATAGGCGACTTCCAGTTTGGTACCGCAGTGAACGCGGCCGCTGTCTGCCTTAATCTGACTCAACATCAGTTTCAGTAACGTCGTTTTACCGCAGCCGTTCGGGCCTATCAGTGCAATTTTGTCTCCACGCATAACCTGCGAAGAGAAATTGCTGACCAGTTGTTTACCGGCGATGCTGTAGTTAACGTCTTCCATTTCAAAGACAATCTTGCCGGAGCTTGCCGCTTCAACCACCTGCATTTTGGCGGTGCCCATCACTTCACGGCGATCGGAACGTTCTTTACGCAGGGCTTTCAGGGCGCGTACGCGGCCTTCGTTACGGGTACGGCGGGCTTTGATACCCTGACGGATCCACACTTCTTCCTGCGCCAGTTTTTTATCGAACTCAGCGTTTTGCAGTTCTTCAACGCGCAACGCTTCTTCTTTTGCCAGCAAATACGCTTCGTAATTACCCGGATAGGACACCAGTTTGCCGCGATCAAGATCGACAATGCGGGTCGCCATATTGCGGATGAAAGAACGGTCATGGGAAATGAAGATAATGCTGCCCTGGAATTCTTTCAGGAAATCTTCCAGCCACGCGATACTTTCGATATCCAGGTGGTTGGTCGGTTCGTCGAGCAGCAGAATGTGCGGCGCGCTGACCAAAGCACGTCCCAGCGCCGCTTTACGCAGCCAGCCACCAGACAGGGATTTCAGCTCTGTATCGGCATCCAGACCCAGTTTCAGTAATACTTCATTGATACGGCTGTCGAGCTGCCACAGGCCCTGATGATCGAGAATTTCCATCACCTGAGCCAGTTTGTTCATGTTCTTTTCGCTCGGGTCGGTTTCAACCAGATGCGAAATCGCGTGATACGCTTTCAGGTGTTCAGCCTGCTCGAATACGCCTTCGGAGACGAAATCAAACACTGTACCTTCGACGTTGCGCGGCGGATCCTGTTGCAGACGCGCGACAATCAAATCCTGCTCATACACGATACGGCCGTCATCAAGCGGCACTTCGCGGTTCAGGATTTTCATCAGCGTCGATTTACCGGCGCCGTTACGGCCAACAAGACAGACGCGCTCATTTGGCTCGATGTGTAATTCGGTGTTATCCAACAGCGGCGAGTCACTGAATGACAGCCAGGCACCTGACATACTAATTAACGACATAAACTTTATTTTTCCTCGCCGGCATGGGACAGCAGCCAGCAGTTATGAATCTGACGATTACGGGCGAAATCCTGTGACAGGGTTTGGCTGGTGATTTCTTTCGCGCTCAGCCCCAGCTTGCTCAATCCTTCGAGGTCCATCTGGAAGCCGCGCTTGTTGTTGGAGAACATAATGGTGCCGTTGCGACGTAAAATGCGTTTCAGATCTTTCATCAGAGCCAGATGATCACGCTGTACGTCAAAACTTTCGGCCATACGTTTAGAGTTGGAGAACGTCGGCGGATCGATAAAGATCACATCGAATTGTTCATCGCACATCCCCAGATAAGACAGACAATCTGCCTGGATCAGGCGATGCTGACGGCCGGTCAGACCGTTAGCGCGCAGGTTCTTTTCCGCCCATTCCAGATAGGTGCGGGACATATCTACCGTAGTCGTGCTGCGCGCGCCGCCCAGACCTGCATGAACACTGGCGGTGCCGGTGTAAGCAAACAGGTTGAGGAAGTCCTTACCCTTACTCATTTCACCGAGCATTTTACGGGCGATACGGTGGTCAAGGAACAAACCGGTATCAAGATAATCCGTCAGATTGACCCACAGCTTCGCGTTGAACTCTTCAACCAGCAGGAACTCGCCTTTTTGCGCCAGTTTCTCGTACTGACTGGTACCTTTCTGGCGTTCACGGGTTTTCAGGATCAACTGGCTGGATGAAATATCCAGCACTGACAGGGTGGCATTGATCACGTCAAACAAGCGCTGACGGGCTTTTTGTGCATCCACAGTTTTTGGCGGCGCATATTCCTGCACCACCACTTTGCTGCCGTAGCGGTCAACCGCCACGTTGTAATCTGGCAAATCGGCGTCATACAAGCGGTAGCATTCAATGTCCTGCTGTTTAGCCCATTTCTCCAGTTTTTTCACGTTCTTACGCAGGCGGTTTGCATAATCTTCCGCCATTTGCGTTCCGGCAGCACCAGTCGGGTTTTCAGCCAGCTGGTAGTTTTTCTGCACACATTCCAGCGGACCGTTTTTAGCTTTGAACTGGCGCTCAGCACGCAATTGCAGGCAACTCAGCAATTCCGGCGACGCACTGAACAGCGACAACTGCCAGCCACCAAACTTAGTCTTCATGATGCGACCAAGCATGTTGTGCAGCGCAATCAGCGCCGGTTCGCTTTCCAGACGTTCACCGTATGGCGGGTTACTGATGACCGTACCCACCGGACCTTCCGGCAACGGATTCACCAGTTTACCGACTTCAGCGGCTTCAAAGCTAATCAGCTCCGCCACACCGGCGCGACGGGCGTTGGCACGCGCCATCTCAATGACGCGGCGGTCAATATCAGAACCGAAGAAACGGGACGTGGTTTCCTGCACTGCACGGCGGGTACGAACCTGTGCTTCGGCGGTTAGTTCGCGCCACAGTTCGGCGTCAAATTTGTTCCAGCCGGTAAAGCCCCAGTGCTGGCGATGTAAGCCCGGCGCGCGATCGGCGGCGATCATTGCCGCTTCGATCAGCAAGGTACCGGAACCACACATCGGATCGACCATCGGCGTGCCCGCTTCCCAGCCTGAACGCATCACGATAGCCGCAGCTAGGTTTTCTTTCAGCGGTGCCTGACCGGTCAGATCACGGTAGCCACGCTGATGCAGGCCTTCGCCGCTGAGATCCAACGCGACGCTGGCGGTATCACGTTGCAGGAAGACGTTTACACGAATATCGGGCTGCTGTTTCGCCACATTCGGACGCTCATCCATTTTGCGGGTAAAGCTGTCGACAATGGCGTCTTTCACTTTCAGCGCGCCGTACTGGCTGTTACGGATTTCGTCATTCAGGCCGCTGAAATGCACGGCGAACGTTTTTTCCACGCCAAAAACGGACGGCCAGTCAATCGCCATCACGCCAAGATAAAGATCCAGATCGCTGTGAACTTTGAATTCGTTCAGCGGCAACAGGATGCGCGAAGCCAGACGGCTCCACAATAAGCTACGGTACAGCAGGCGATCGTCACCTTCAAAATGCACCCCTCCCTGCACAACTTTGCAGGCTTGCGCACCCAGCGTTTCCAGTTCGCTTTTTAACAGTTCTTCCAGTCCACGCGCCGTGCTGGCAAACAAAGAGTTCATATCGACATATCACCAAAAATAAAATTGTTGCGCATTATAGCTAATCCCTGCCGCTTGTCATAAAGTCTCTGGTTATTCTTAAGACTTTATACTCTGAGAGGCAGTGTTCAGTGCCCATTCTTTCACGTTTATTTGTTCATCCGGTTAAATCGATGCGCGGCCTGCAAGTTTCACACTCGCTGGTCACGCCAACAGGACTGGCTTTCGACCGTCAGTTCATGATAACCGACCCGCAAGGCATGTTTATAACTGCCCGCCAGTATCCGAACCTCGTCCTGTTCATCCCGGTTTTGTTACCTGATGGTCTGATGCTGAGTGCGCCGGAAGGCGAAAGTATCAGCGTCAGATTTCGTGATTTCGCAGGCGTTAACTCGCCGACGGAAGTCTGGGGCAATCAGTTTACCTCACTCATCGCGCCGGAACCGGTAAATCGCTGGTTAAGTGGTTATTTAAAACGTGATGTACAGTTGCGCTGGGTCGGTGACGAACCCACCCGCCGGGTGAAGAAGCATCCCGAAGTGCCGCTGTCGTTCGCCGACGGGTTCCCGTACCTGCTGATTAACGAAGCGTCAATGCAGGATTTGCAGCGCCGCTGTCCGGGCGGTGTCAGGGTTGAACAGTTCCGACCCAATATTGTGGTCAGTGGTGCCGAGGCTTACGCAGAAGACAGCTGGCAGACCATCCGCATCGGAGAAGTCATTTTCGATCTGGTGAAGCCGTGCAGCCGCTGCATTTTTACTACGGTCAGCATCGAAAAAGGCCGCAAGCATCCGCGTGGCGAACCTCTGAAAACGTTGCAAGGTTACCGGACTGCCAGCGATGGCGACGTCGATTTCGGTCAGAACATGATTGCCCGTAACAACGGTGTGATCCGCGCGGGTGACAGCGTTCAGGTGCTGGCGACCAAACCACCCCGCCCTTACAGCGCAGGCAACGTCGTTGAAAATGTCGACGCACCAAAAAGTACTGCTCAGGAAGTCCGCATTAATTATCAGGGCACGGAGTTTACCGGCAACAATCAGCAGATTTTGCTCGAACAACTGGAGTTACAGGGATTACGTATCCCCTATTCCTGCCGTGCGGGAATTTGCGGTGCGTGCAGAATGACATTAAAAGAAGGAAATGTTGCGCCACTGAAAGAAAGTGCTGTGGGGAAAGACGGAACGATTCTGTCGTGCAGTTGCATACCGGCAACGGATATCGTGCTCGGCTAAAATATTCCGCAATTACCCAAATCCGCAATTACCCAAAATAGTTCGGGTTGCAAAAAGGCGGCAAGAGAAGGGATCCCGATGAGCTTACACAGGTAAGTGATTCGGGTGACTGAGCGCAGCCAACGCATCTGCAACTTGAAATATGAAGGGTAATTTACACTGCCTGATCGTAGACATCGCTGTCGACTCTAAATGCCGCTGGCATTAACCGGTCATGCATCACTTTAATGGCATCACCGAGCACCATACCGCGCCCTGCCACTGTCAGCCGCTCCTGCGCCAGCAGGCACAGGCTGGCGTTATCACCGGATTCTACCACCAGCAATGTCGCCTGTTCGCCACTGTCCATCACCTGCACCTGAGCAAGCTGACCATTCTCTGGCTGGAAAGGACGCATCTGCTGACTGAAATGCCAGCTCTTTGGCATCAGCGGTTTTAAAAAACGGAAAGCGACTAAGGCATTTAAAACTAATTCCGCACGTTGTTCCGCGGCCAGACGAATATGTTTGCACTGTTCTTCATAATCGAAATACAAAGCCGCATCATCGACACAGAATGACATATTTCCAAATGCATCAGGAGTTAACATTTTAGCCGGGAAACGGGAACGGAAAATCATGCCATTGGCGAGATCCAACATAAGCCGATCATGCTCTGCATCGAAGTACCAACGCCAATTATCATCTGGTTTGATTTTCATTTCGTCATCCTGTTTGCCCTCATGCCCTCTGCCTGACTTCATTTCCGGCTAATCTGTGAGAATAGATTTTTTTGCGATGAAGTGATATCAGACAAATCCTGAGCCTGAATTACGGTCAGTGGACAAAATATAGACGAGCCGGGTTGATAAATAAACCCCTGACTCGCCTAAAGGATGAAAAATATTAGATGTGGGTAACAATATCTTTGATTAAACCCGGGCCTTTGAAGATAAAGCCGGAATAGATTTGAATTAATGACGCACCGGCCGCCATTTTTTCACGTGCGGCAGTTAATGAATCAATCCCGCCGACGCCAATAATAGGCAGACGTCCCTGCAATTCATTCGACAACATACGGATAATTTCTGTACTGCGCAGCTGCACCGGACGCCCGCTCAGTCCACCCACCTGCTCACAATAATTCAGCCCCTGAACCAGTTTACGATCGAGCGTGGTATTGGTGGCGATAACGCCGTCCATATTATGACGTACCAGACTGTCCGCTATTTGGATCAATTCTTCTTCAGAAAGATCCGGCGCGATCTTCACGGCAACCGGCACATATTTCTGGTAACGCTGCTGAAGTTCGAGCTGCTTATTCTTGATCGCCGCCAGTAAATCATCCAGCGCCTCACCGTATTGCAGTGAACGTAAGCCAGGAGTATTTGGCGATGAAATATTCACCGCGATATAACCGGCATACGGATATACCTTATCCATACAGGTCAGATAATCGTCTGCGCCGTGCTCAACAGGCGTGTCTTTATTCTTGCCAATATTAATCCCCAGAATGCCGCCAAAATGTGATTTTTTGACATTATTCACCAGATTATCCACGCCATGGTTATTAAAGCCCATGCGGTTAATCAGGCCTTCAGCTTCAACGATGCGGAATAAACGCGGCTTATCATTACCCGCCTGCGCACGCGGTGTCACCGTGCCGACTTCAATAAATCCAAAGCCCATTGCGCCGAGTGCATCAATACATTCGCCGTCTTTATCCAGGCCTGCGGCCAGTCCCAAAGGGTTCTTAAAGGATAATCCCATGCAGTTTACCGGTTTGGTTGGCACTGACTGGCGGATCAGGAATTCAAAAGGGGTGCCGGAAATGCGGCTCAACTGACGAAAGGTTAACTCGTGGGCGCGCTCTGGATCGAGCTGAAACAGTGCTTTCCTGACAAGAGGATAATACATGGAAACTCCTGGATTCCCGGTGGCTAGACGGGGTGGTATTATTGACTAAGCGCGGGACAATTGGAAATGATAACCGGCATATTGAACAAATAATTGCTTCACTGCGCAAACGATTACTTTTTAGTTACCTTTAATTCACTTTTCCTTCTTAACCTGTCTCCGCGTCAACACGCCATCTAAAGCGCTTTATGTGATTTGAAACTTTCCATAGCCAAAATTGAGATTTCCGCTCTGCCGCCTTCCCCTGCTAGGTTTACTTCACTTCGTTAATAAAAATGATAGTTCTATAACAGATTGTTATAAGGAATAAGTGAATGCGCGTAATCACACTGGCCGGCAGCCCACGACAACCTTCCCGCTCCTCTTCCCTGCTGGCGCTCAGCCATCAGTGGCTGGCGAGCCGGGGCGTCGAAGTCTTTACCTACAATATTCAGGATTTTTCGGCTGATGATTTGTTATTTGCCAATTTTGCCAGCCCTCAGTTGAAGCAACTGAATGCTGAACTGGCGAGCGCAGATGGCCTGATTGTCGCCACGCCGGTGTACAAGGCGTCTTTTTCAGGTGCGCTGAAAACTCTGCTGGATTTACTGCCCGAGCGCGCACTCGACCATAAAGTCGTTTTGCCACTGGCGACGGCCGGATCGATCGGCCACATGCTGGCCGTCGATTATGCGCTGAAACCTGTGCTGGCCTCGCTGAAAGCGCAGGAAGTTTTACAGGGTGTTTTCGCCGATGACAGTCTGATCACTGATTATCAGACGTTCCCGGCCAGGCTGGATCCGGCGCTGGAAGAACGTCTGACCGAATCGCTGGAAAACTTCTATCTGGCACTGAGCCGCCGCCGTCCGCAAATTCCGTCTGTCACTTCCCTTTCCGCGCAAGCTCTGCGCGTCTGAAATTAAAAGGAATTAATCATGCCTTCGTCTTTCTCTTTATTACGTCGGTTGCCCGTCATCGCCGGACTGGTCACCAGCCTGATATTCGCCGCAACAGCCTCAGCACAGGAAAAGGATCCTGCGCAATTACGCATCGCTTATCAGAAAGGTTCCGTCGGACTGGTGCTGGCCAAATCTCATCAGCTGCTGGAAAAACGTTTCCCGGACACCAAAATCAGCTGGGTGGAATTTCCCGCTGGTCCGCAGATCCTTGAAGCTCTGAACGTCGGCAGTATTGATTTGGGCGGTACAGGCGATTTACCGCCACTGTTTGCACAGGCGGCCGGGGCGGATCTTCTTTATATCGGTTCAGAACCGCCGAAACCAAAAGCGGAAGTGATTCTGGTCGACAGTAACAGTCCGATCAAAACCGTGGCAGATCTCAAAGGCCATAAAGTCGCATTCCAGAAAGGCTCCAGTTCACACAACTTATTGCTTCGTGCCCTGCAACAGGCAGGTCTTAAATTCAGTGATATCCAGCCGGTCTATCTGACACCTGCCGACGCGCGCGCCGCGTTTCAGCAGCATGACGTCGATGCCTGGGCTATCTGGGATCCGTACTACTCCGCCGCAGAAGTTCAGGGCGATGTTCGCGTGCTGACCGACGGCTCGACGCTGCATCAGACCGGTTCCTTCTATCTTGCGCCGAAAAAATATACCGAGGCCAATCCTCAGTTCATCAGTCAGGTACTGGATGTGTTAACGCAGGCGAATGCGCTGACCAAAACTGACCGCGAACAAAGTATCAAACTGCTTTCTCAGTCGATGGGATTACCGGAAAAAGTGGTCGCCTCTTATCTGGATCATTTGCCGGATATGCCAATCACTCCGGTCAATGCCGAGACGGAAAAGCGCCAGCAGCAAACCGCCGACCTGTTTTATCAGAACCACATTTTGCCAAAGCCGGTTGAAATCAAAGACCGCATCTGGAAACCGGCTGTACAGGCCAACTGAACCCTAATTTAGCCGCCGCTGAGCGGTCATGAATCAAAAAACTTTGAGAGGAACATACTATGAGTCTGAACGTATTCTGGTTTTTACCCACCCATGGCGATGGTCGTTATTTAGGAACTGAAGAAGGTGCCCGTGTGGTAGACCACGGTTATCTCCAGCAGATTGCTCAGGCCGCGGACCGCTTAGGTTTCGCCGGTGTACTGCTGCCGACCGGCCGTTCATGTGAAGACTCATGGCTCGTCGCGGCTTCTCTGATTTCTGTCACGCAACGCCTGAAATTCCTGGTGGCGCTGCGCCCGGGGATTATCTCCCCGACACTGGCCGCCCGTCAGGCGGCGACACTCGACCGGCTTTCCGGCGGTCGTGCGCTGTTTAATCTGGTGACCGGCGGTGATCCGTCTGAACTGGCGGCGGAAGGTTTACATCTCAATCATAAAGAACGGTATGAAGCTTCAGCAGAATTTACCCGTATCTGGCGCCGCGTACTTGAAGGCGAAACGGTTGATTACGAAGGCAAACATATTCAGGTAAAAGGCGCGAGCCTGATGCATCCGCCAGTTCAGTACCCTCGCCCGCCGCTCTATTTCGGCGGATCTTCCGACGAAGCGCAGGATCTGGCCGCCGAGCAGGTGGAACTGTATCTGACCTGGGGTGAACCTCCGGCGTTAGTGAAAGAGAAAATTGAGCAAGTGCGTGCCAAAGCTGCCGCGAAAGGCCGCACAGTGCGTTTCGGTATTCGTCTGCACGTGATTGTGCGTGAAACCAACGAAGAAGCCTGGCGCGCCGCCGACAAACTGATCGCCAACGTGGATGACGAAACTATTCAGCGCGCACAGGCCGCTTTCGCCAAAACCGATTCCGTCGGTCAGCACCGCATGGCAGCGTTGCACGGCGGCGACCGCAACAAGCTGGAAATCTATCCGAATCTCTGGGCAGGTATCGGTCTGGTGCGCACCGGCGCAGGAACAGCACTGGTCGGCGATGGCCCGACTGTCGCTGCGCGTATGCAGGAATATGCGGATCTGGGCATCGACACCTTCATTTTCTCCGGTTATCCGCATCTGGAAGAAGCGTACCGCGTCAGCGAATTACTGTTCCCGCATCTGGATCTGGCCAAACCGGAAGATGACAACACTGTGAAGAAAGCCATTTTGCCGCGCGGTGAACTGGTCGCTCATGACTTTGCGAACAAACGCACTGCCAGCCAGCATTAAGGAGAACGCAGATGACAACGACACAACGCTGGCTGAACCGCGTGGCTCCGTGGATTGTGCCGGTGGTACTCATCGGCGGCTGGCAGCTGGCGGTGGAAGCCGGCTGGCTATCCAACCGTATTCTGCCGGCACCGAGCGCCGTGGTAGAAGCCTTCTGGACACTGGCGAAAAGCGGTGACCTGTGGCAAAACCTGAAAATCAGTTCCTTCCGCGCATTGATTGGCTTCGCTATCGGCGGCAGTCTCGGGTTGCTGCTCGGTTTTATCACCGGGCTTTCCCGCTGGGGCGAGCGTCTGCTGGACAGTTCGCTGCAAATGCTGCGTAACATTCCGCATCTGGCGCTGATCCCGCTGGTGATTCTGTGGTTTGGCATTGACGAATCTGCCAAGATTTTCCTGGTGGCACTGGGAACGTTGTTCCCGATTTATCTCAATACTTATCACGGAATTCGCAACATTGACCGCGGTCTGCTGGAGATGTCGCGCAGTTACGGACTTTCCGGTTTCCCGCTGTTTATTCAGGTGGTGTTACCGGGCGCGTTGCCTTCGATTATGGTCGGCGTGCGCTTTGCGCTGGGGTTCATGTGGCTGACGCTGATTGTGGCGGAAACCATCTCCGCCAACTCCGGGATTGGTTATCTGGCGATGAACGCCCGCGAGTTTTTACAAACTGACGTCGTGGTTGTCGCCATCGTGCTGTACGCCATTCTTGGCAAACTGGCCGATGTTCTTGCCCGCCTGCTGGAAAGTGTCTGGCTGCGCTGGCACCCTGCTTATCAGAAAAAACAAGGAGATGCCGCATGAGCGCCCCCGCACGCATTCCGCAAGGCACGCCGGTGACTCTCTCCGGTATCACGAAAAAATACGGCAACCGCGCCGTGCTCAACGATATTAATCTGCGCATTCCGCCCGGCCAGTTTGTGGCAGTAGTCGGTCGCAGCGGTTGTGGCAAAAGCACCCTGCTGCGTTTACTGGCCGGGCTGGAGAAAACCACGCAGGGCGAGTTGCTCAGCGCCAGCGCGCCGCTAAGTCAGGTACGCGATGACACGCGCCTTATGTTTCAGGATGACCGCCTGCTGCCATGGAAAAAGGTGATTGATAACGTCGGTCTGGGTCTGAAAGGCAAATGGCGTGAAGCCGCACTGGCTGCGCTGGAAGAAGTCGGCCTGGCGGATCGTGCCGATGACTGGCCTTCTGCATTATCCGGCGGACAGAAACAACGCGTGGCACTGGCACGTGCATTAATTCATCGCCCGCGTCTGTTATTGCTTGATGAACCGCTGGGCGCGCTGGACGCCCTGACGCGTATCGAGATGCAAAGCCTGATCGAACGTTTGTGGCAGCAACATGATTTCACGGTTTTGCTGGTGACGCATGATGTCAGCGAAGCCGTGACCGTGGCTGACCGGGTGATCCTGATTGATCAGGGGCAGATTGGTATGGATTTGACGGTTGACCTGCCGCGTCCGCGCCGTAAAGGTTCCGCGCGACTGGCGGAGCTGGAAGCTGAAGTGCTGGAACGTGTACTGACGCCGCAGCCGTTGCAAAATGTGGCTCAGGAAGCGAAGCGCGCACAAAACTGATTTCATCTTTCAGAGAATTAAAAACGTAAAAAGGGCGATGTCTCCATCGCCCTTTTTTATTGCCGCTATTTGCTGTTACAAGCGATTACGCATCTAACGCTTTGGTAATTTTCTCGAACAAATCACCGGACAGATTTTCCAGCCCTTTCAGCTGTTCCAGCGCCTGACGCATCAGCGCCTGACGGTTCTGGTCATATCGTTTCAGGCGGATCAGCGGCTCAATCATGCGCGCTGCAACCTGCGGGTTACGGGTGTTGAGATCTGTCAGCATTTCAGTCAGGAACTGATAACCGCTGCCGTCTGCCGCGTGGAATGCAGAAGGATTGGCAGAGGCAAATGCACCGACTAATGAACGGACGCGGTTCGGGTTGCCCATGCTGAATGAACGGTGGTTCAGCAGTGAACGGACTTTCTGCAACACATCGGCTGCCGGGCTGGTCGCCTGCTGGATAAACCATTTATCCATGACCAGACCGTCGTGATGCCAGCGTTCGTCATAGGCCGCCATCAGCGATTCACGGCAAGGCAGCTGCGCGGAAATCGCCGCAGACATCGCTGCCAGAGAATCCGTCATGTTATCTGCCTGTTCAAATTGTGCCTTAACAAGCTGATCAGCCAGCGTCACATCGGCAAAAGCCAGATAATGCAGGCAGGTGTTACGCAGCGAACGTTTACCGATATCTTCATGCACGACACGGTACGCTGGCAGACGGTTAGCGTTGTAAACCGCCAGGAATTCATCGGCCATTTCGGTCGCCAGACAACGGGTAATCGCATCGTGAACCGCACTGATCGCTTCCGGATCGATAATTTCGAACAGTTCAGCGATTTCGTTCTCAGATGGCAGAGTCAGGATCTGCGCCGCCAGTGCCGGATCGATATTCTCATCCAGCAATACCGCCCGGAACGCATCCGCCACATGCAGCGGCAGAGACAGCGGTTGTTTCTGCTGATGACGCGCCACGTTCAGCTTGATGTAAATTGCCAGCAAACTTTGCGCCGCATCCCAGCGGGCGAAATCGTTACGCGCGTATTTCATCAGGAAAGTCAGCTGATGATCGCCCCATTTGTAATCGAGTTTCACCGGTGCGGAGAATTCACGTAATAAAGAAGGCACCGGCTGATATTCCACGTCGTCAAATACGAACGTTTGCTCAGCTTCGGTCACGTTAAGCACGTTGCTGACTGTCTGACCGTTTTGTTTCAGCGCAATCACGTTGCCCTGCGGGTCATACAGTTCGATATCCAGCGGAATGTGAAGTGGCAGCTTTTCAGTCTGATCAGGCGTCGCCGGTGTTTTCTGGCTGACAGTCAGAGTGTATTGCTGTTTTTCCACATCATAGTCATCGCGCACGGTCAGCACCGGCGTACCGGACTGGCTGTACCAGCGGCGGAACAGTGACAGATCCACGTTTGACGCGTCTTCCATCGCCTGCACAAAGTCGTCACAGGTCGCGGCGCTGCCGTCATGACGCTCAAAGTACAGCTGCATCCCGGCCTGGAATTTCTCTTCACCGAGCAAAGTGTGCAGCATACGGATGACTTCTGAACCTTTCTCATACACCGTCAGGGTGTAGAAGTTGTTCATCTCAATGACTTTTTCAGGGCGGATCGGGTGCGCCATCGGGCTGGCATCTTCAGAGAACTGCGCGCCACGCATCACACGGACGTTATCGATACGGTTGACTGAGCGCGATCCCAGATCAGAACTAAATTCCTGATCACGGAAAACGGTCAGGCCTTCTTTCAGGCTCAGCTGGAACCAGTCGCGGCAGGTCACGCGGTTACCGGTCCAGTTATGGAAGTATTCGTGGCCGATCACTGCTTCGATACCGAGATAATCTTTGTCTGTGGCGGTTTCGGCTTTCGCCAGCACGTATTTGGAGTTAAAGACGTTGAGGCCTTTGTTTTCCATTGCGCCCATGTTGAAGAAATCAACGGCAACAATCATAAAGATGTCGAGGTCGTATTCCAGATTGAAACGGGTTTCGTCCCATTTCATGGATTGCTTCAGGGATTCCATCGCCCAGCCGGCGCGATCCAGGTTGCCGCGGTCGACGAACAGTTCCAGCGCCACATCACGACCCGAGCGGGTTTTGAAGGAATCACGCAGGACATCGAAATCACCAGCGACCAGCGCAAACAGGTAGCAAGGTTTCGGGAACGGGTCTTCCCATTTGATCCAGTGCTTACCGCCTTCCAGTTCACCCTGATCAATACGGTTACCGTTGGACAGCAAATAAGGATAACGGGCTTTGTCCGCCACGATGCGGGTGGTGAAACGCGCCAGAACGTCCGGGCGATCCAGATAATAGGTAATGTGGCGGAAACCTTCTGCTTCGCACTGGGTACACAGCGCTTCACCGGAAAGGTACAGCCCTTCCAGTGCGGTATTTTTCGCCGGATGAATTTCGTTAACAATCGCCAGTTCAAACGCTTCAGGCAGGCCGGTAACTTCAAGCACGCCTTCTTTTAACTGATATTTCGGCCAGTCCTGACCGTTAATTTTCAGGCTGATCAGCGTCAGATCTTCACCGTTGAGCACCAGCGGCGCGCCTTCGGCACCCTGTCGTTTAATCTGACTGACAGCAGTCACGATGGTTTTCTGTGCATCAAGCTCAAAATTAAGGTCGATATCCGTGATGGTATAGTCCGGCGCACGATAGTCATGGCGGAACTTGGCTTGTGGCAGTTGAGTCATAAAAAACCTTTTGGCGTTTTCATTGTTTATGGTGATGACGATTCATGGCATCTAAGCGGGTGCTTTTCATCAGCGAATCGCTGCGCAGAGCCCTGCCGGCCTTCATTCTTTTCTCTCTAAACTCTAACACAGGCATCAGAAAATCCCAGATTGTTGCCAGTTTGTGAGTGCGTATGCGCACCTTTCAACCAAAACACAGAAATTTGTCTTAAAGGACCTTTGGGCGGTCAAAAGTGGAAGTCCGATCTGCATCACATTCTGAACCGATAAAACTGTACTTTTCGCAATGTGTTTTTGCGCAGTTTTTTATGCTCTATTTTCTTATTCGTTACAAAAATTCAATATTTAAATCCGATCGGGAGTCATTAGCATGATCATGAATACGATGAATCACTAAGGCTAATAATAAAATGAGTGACACCTGCGCCCCCGTTATGGGGATACCAAAACAAAAAACATTAAATAACAAGACATTATCAGCCCGCATTGACGCGCTTCCTGCCTCCGCCGGACTCTGGCGCTTCATCATATTGCTGTCACTGGGTGGATTCTTCGAACTCTACGACCTTTTCGAAACCGGATACATTAGTTCAGGTTTACTGGCAGAGAACATATTTCATATCGGCACTGCGGGAGTATTTGGTATATCCGATCAGGCTGCCTTCGCTTCTTCCACATTTTTAGGTCTTTTTTTTGGCGCGAGTCTTTTGGCACCCAATGCTGACCGCTTCGGACGACGCATGACATTCATGTTTGCGCTGGCGTGGTACGGCTGTTTTTCGTTGCTGATGTCGTTCCAGAACACCGCTGAAGGCATCATCCTTTGTCGTTTTCTGGTCGGTGTTGGCCTGGGCCTTGAGCTGGTGACTATCGATACGTATCTCACCGAATGGGTGCCGAGTCATATGCGCAGCCGCGCTTTTGCGTTCGCCTTCTTTATTCAGTTTCTTTCTGTACCGGCTGTCGCGCTGATGTCATGGTGGCTGGTACCGCAAACCTTTTTCGGGCTGACAGGCTGGCGTTACGTGGTGATTGCGGGTGCGTTGTGCTCGCTGGTTGTGTGGATTGTGCGTAAAAACCTGCCGGAGTCCGCCCGCTGGCTGGCGCAACAGGGACGTCACGAAGACGCACATAATGTCGTGAGCGCGATGGAAAAACGCTGCGGCGTAAGCAATAGTCCGGCGTACATCGCAGAAGAAAGCCCCGCTGAATTGCCGCGAAAAGGCACGTTCAGGGAAATCTGGTCACCTGAATACCGCAAACGGACGCTCATGCTGACAGTCATGAACTTTTTCCAGGCGATTGGTTTCTTCGGCTTTGGCAACTGGCTGCCCGCCCTGCTTTCCGGCAAAGGCACGACCGTCACCCACAGTTTGCTGTACGCCTTCTTTATCACGCTGGCGTATCCTCTCGGCTCACTTATTTGCAGCCGGTATGCGGATAAAATTGAAAACAAATGGCAAATTGTTCTCTCGTCATTGATGACAGTGGTTTTCGGCACCTTATTCGCTCTGCAGACCCATCCGGTGATGTTGGTGATTTGCGGCTTCCTGATCACTTATTCCAACGCATGGCTGACCTTTAGCTATCACGCGTATCAGACAGAAGTGTTCCCGACACATATCCGGGCTCGCGCCGTTGGCTTTTGTTATTCTTTCAGCCGCCTGTCGACCGTTTTCAGCAGCATTTTGATCGGCCTGATCCTGCAATATGCCGGAACGCAGGGCGTGATAGCGTTCATTGTCGTTAGCATGATCATCGTGATGCTGGTTATCGGCATTTTCGGACCTAAAACGCGGGGCATTAATTTAGAAAACATCTAATCGTTTACTATCGTGAACAAACGAAGCGTAATGAACACACAAAAATCGGCGTAAAAATGCCCCGATTTTTCTTTTATGAATGTCAGGTTGATTAAATTTATGTAATCAATTTGTGCTTTTTTTAAAACGCAAAATCGCCTGTTTGCCCATATTCCCTATGTTTAAGCACAATTAAGCCTCGACCACCCGCAGACAATTATGATGTGATGAGGGTTCTTTGACAGGATAATACGGTATACTTCACAGACTTTGCTGTTTTATCCAGAACGTTTTTTTTACGGAACGGTTGTTTGTGTTCAAACACTCAGTTTCTGACGAGGATGCTGTAAGCGCGCTATGACTCCATACGCCTCCCCGATTTTGACTTCGCTGTTAGATACCGATGCCTACAAGCTTCATATGCAGCAAGCGGTTTATCATCGCTATCGCAATATTAGCGTGGTAGCCGAGTTCCGTTGCCGCGGCGATGAGTTGCTGGGTGAATATGCCAGCGAAATTCGCGAGCAAATCCAGATGATGAGCCAGCTGGGACTGACAGATGATGAGTTCGCTTATCTTTCCGGTCTGCCCTTTTTCACGCACGACTATCTGAACTGGCTGAAAGCGTTCCGCTACAATCCAGAACACGTCACCGTTTCCGATCGCAACGGGCATTTGCACGTGCGTATTGAAGGTCCGTGGCGTGAAGTGATTATGTGGGAAGTACCGCTGCTGGCGGTGATCAGCGAAGTGGTGCATCGTCACCGTTCGCCGCAAGTCACTGCGCAAATGGCCGTAGATCAGCTGCGTAAAAATCTTGCCAGTTTTAAAGAACAGGCCGCAGATATCGACCTCTCTGCCTTCCGTCTGATGGATTTCGGCACACGCCGTCGTTTCTCGGGCGAAGTTCAGGAAGCCATTGTCAGTACGCTAAAAAATGAATTCCCTTATCTGGCCGGCACCAGCAATTACGATGTAGCACATAAATTGCAGCTGACACCGGTCGGGACTCAGGCTCATGAATGGTTCCAGGCGCATCAGCAAATCAGTCCGGTTCTGGCAAACAGCCAGCGTGCTGCGTTACAGGCCTGGCTGGATGAATATCCTGACCAGCTTGGCATTGCACTGACCGACTGCATTACGATGGATGCGTTCCTGCGTGATTTCGGCAGCAATTTCGCCAATGCCTATCAGGGGCTACGCCATGACTCCGGCGATCCGTTTGAATGGGGCGAAAAAGCCATTGCGCACTATCAGGCGCTGGGAATCGATCCGATGACCAAAACGCTGGTGTTTTCCGATAACCTGGATCTGGATAAAGCGCTGCACCTTTATCGCCATTTCCATCAGCGCATCAATCTGGTGTTTGGGATTGGAACGCGTCTGACTTGTAATATTCCCGGCGTTAAGCCTCTGAATATTGTAATTAAATTGGTTCAGTGCAACGGTAAACCGGTCGCTAAGTTGTCTGACAGTCCGGGCAAAACCATTTGTCAGGACAAAGCCTTCGTGAAAGCGCTTCGGAAAGCCTTTGATTTACCGCTGGTTAAAAAAGCGTCCTGAGTGTCAATGAAGCGCCGGGAGTCATTCCGGCGCTTCATCGGAATTTTGCTCCTAACTTTCTTTCCTTTATATAGCTGTAATTTCATTCCGCTCGGCTTTTATTCGTTATATCAATATTTCCTGTTATTCCTGTTATTCCTGTCAATTGTCCCTTAATTCTTCTTCACCAACGGTGATTTCTGCTTGTGTCCTGAGAAAGGCTAAGTAACATAGCAAAATCCCTATTTACAGGGTGTCCAATATTTCTTAGCCAACATATATAAAGAAAGAGAGAAATCTATGAGCGTTGTGCCTGTAGTCGACGTACTGCAAGGCCGTGCTGCGGTTGACAGTGAAGTCACCGTACGCGGTTGGGTACGTACCCGGAGAGATTCTAAAGCTGGTATCTCATTCGTCGCCGTTTATGACGGCTCCTGCTTTAATCCTTTACAGGCCGTCATCAATAATTCTCTGCCCAATTATCAGGAAGACGTCCTGCGTCTGACGACGGGTTGTTCAGTAGAAGTGACCGGTACTGTTGTCGCATCTCCTGGCGAAGGCCAGAGTTTCGAACTGCAGGCAACCGCTGTTAAAGTTGTTGGCTGGGTGGATGACCCTGATACCTACCCGATGGCGGCAAAACGCCACAGTATCGAATACCTGCGTGAGGTGGCTCACCTTCGCCCGCGCACCAACCTGATTGGCGCCGTTGCCCGTGTGCGCAACACCCTGTCTCAGGCGATTCACCGTTTCTATCATGAAAACGGCTACTTCTGGGTGTCCACTCCGCTGATTACTGCTTCCGATACCGAAGGTGCGGGTGAAATGTTCCGCGTTTCTACGCTGGATCTGCAAAACCTGCCGCGTACCGATAAAGGCGAAATCGACTTCAGCGAAGACTTCTTCGGTAAAGAAGCATTCCTTACCGTTTCCGGTCAGCTTAACGGTGAAACCTATGCATGTGCGCTGTCCAAGGTTTATACCTTCGGCCCGACCTTCCGCGCAGAAAACTCAAACACCAGCCGCCACCTTGCTGAGTTCTGGATGGTTGAACCGGAAGTGGCTTTTGCTACGCTGGATGACATCGCGTCACTGGCTGAAAACATGCTTAAATATGTTTTCAAAGCCGTTTTAGACGAACGTGCAGACGATATGGCCTTTTTTGCCGATCGCATAGACAAAGATGCTGTTGCGCGCCTTGAGCGATTTGTAACATCCGATTTCGCGCAAGTGGATTACACCGATGCTGTAGAAATCCTAATGAATTGTGGCCAGAAATTTGAAAACCCGGTTTCCTGGGGTGTAGATCTTTCTTCTGAACACGAACGTTACCTGGCTGAGCAGCATTTCAAAGCGCCTGTTGTGGTCAAAAACTACCCTAAAGATATCAAAGCCTTCTACATGCGTATGAACGATGATGGCAAAACTGTTGCCGCAATGGACGTTCTTGCGCCAGGTATTGGTGAGATTATCGGCGGTTCTCAGCGTGAAGAACGTCTGGATGTATTGGACGCGCGAATGGCTGAAATGGGTCTGAATAAAGAAGATTATTGGTGGTATCGCGATCTTCGCCGTTACGGCACTGTCCCGCATTCCGGCTTCGGGTTAGGTTTTGAGCGTTTAGTTGCTTATGTGACCGGTGTTCAAAACGTTCGTGACGTGATCCCGTTCCCACGTACACCACGTAGTGCAACCTTCTAATTAATTAAACTATTTCTAATTAACAAAATAGTTACAAAACTAAGGCCAGCAATGCTGGCCTTAGTCATTTTGAAAGATAGATCCCTGTCACAAAGTTCCGTAAAATACACATTTTGTAATACATTTTTTCTGACTGAAACATATTTAGTAATTTAGTAGCATTTTCGCTATGGATTAAGCTTACTACGGATGGAATAGTGCGTTCAGACACAGGAGACACCAAACTTTCGTGAATAGTTCCGTAAAGAATTATTTAGGCAGTGGCAGGTGTCCAAATAAAACCAATGAGGGTAATAATAATGATGAAGCGCAATATTCTTGCAGTGGTAATCCCTGCTCTGTTAGTTGCTGGTGCAGCTAACGCAGCTGAGATCTATAACAAAGACGGCAACAAACTGGATCTGTACGGTAAAGTTGACGCGCGTCACACCTTCTCTGACAACGCTGGCGACGATGGCGACCAGACCTATGTCCGTTTCGGCTTCAAAGGCGAAACTCAAATTACTGACCAACTGACCGGTTACGGCCAGTGGGAATACAACGTTCAGGCTAACCACGCAGAAAGCGCTGGCGACGAAGGCAACAAAACTCGTCTGGGCTTCGCTGGTCTGAAATTTGGCGATGCAGGTTCTTTCGACTACGGTCGTAACTACGGCGTAATCTACGACGTAATGTCCTACACCGACCAATTGCCAATCTTTGGCGATGACACCATGTACCAGAACAACGACAACTTCATGGTTGGTCGTGGTAATGGCATGGCAACTTACCGTAACAGCAACTTCTTCGGTCTGGTTGACGGCCTGAGCTTCGCTGTACAGTACCAGGGTAAAAACGACGAAGGTCGTGACGATCGTGGCGCAGTTGATTCCAATGGCGACGGCTGGGGTACTTCTGCCGCTTATGCTATCGGCGACTCCGGTGTTAGCCTGACAGGTGCTTACTTCTCTTCTAACCGTACCTCTCTGCAGAAGCAAGATGGTGCTGGTGATAAAGCTGACGCATACGCATTCGGCGCGAAATACGACGCTAACAACCTGTACCTGGCGACCTTCTACGGTGAATCACGTAACACCACTGATTACGGCAACCCGGATTCTATCGCTAACAAAACTCAGAACTTCGAAGTTGTTGCTCAGTACCAGTTCGATTTCGGTCTGCGCCCATCTATCGCCTACCTGCAGTCTAAAGGTAAGGACCTGAACGGCTTCACCAAAAATGGTTCAACCTACGGCGGCGGCGATGCTGACCTGGTTAAATACGTAGAAGTAGGTACTTACTACTACTTCAACAAAAACATGTCTACCTATGTTGACTACAAAATCAACCTGCTGGACGACAACAGCTACACCAAAGCATCTGGCCGTAGCACAGACGACATCGTTGGTGTTGGTCTGCAATACCAGTTCTAATATCGCTTAACGATGCGCTTTCGGGCGCATCAAAGTGGATATCAAGGCAGAGCTTCGGTTCTGCCTTTTGCATTTAATCAATTCAAAAAACGAACTTTGCTACCCTCTTCCATAAAAAATTTTAATCTCACACGCCTTCTCACAACTCTGCTTTCTTTTTGCCGCAAACGGTTGGCAAACGACAGCGCTGGCGGTACCCTGATGCCCTCTTTCGTCATATCAGGCTATGGAATTTTCCGACATGTTTGAAAAAATCACTGCAGCACCTGCTGACCCTATTCTGGGTCTTACCGATCTTTTCCGCGCTGATGATCGCTCGAATAAAATCAATCTTGGGATTGGTGTTTATAAAGATGAAACGGGTAAAACGCCGGTTTTGGCCAGCGTGAAAAAAGCCGAACAGTTCCTGTTGGAAAATGAAACCACGAAAACCTATCTGAGCATCGACGGATTGCCTGATTTTGCACATTGCACGCAGGAACTGCTGTTCGGTAAAGGCAGCACTGTGATTGCAGACAAGCGTGCGCACACGGCACAAACGCCTGGCGGTACCGGTGCCCTGCGCATTGCAGCAGATTTTATTGCGACACAAACCAGCGCCAAACGCGTGTGGGTCAGCAATCCAAGCTGGCCGAACCATAAAGGCGTATTTTCCGCTTCAGGCCTGGAAGTTGCAGAGTACAACTATTACGACGCAGCCAATCACAGTCTTGATTTCGACGGCATGCTGAAAAGCCTGAGCGAAGCGAAAGCCGGTGACGTAGTGTTGTTCCACGGTTGCTGCCACAACCCTACGGGTATCGACCCGACTGAAGAACAATGGGCGAAGCTGGCTGAATTGTCTGTGGCAAACGGCTGGTTACCGCTGTTCGATTTTGCTTATCAGGGTTTTGCTAAGGGTCTGGAAGAAGATGCCGCGGGTCTGCGCCTGTTTGTTGCCAGCCATAAAGAGTTACTGGTCGCCAGTTCTTACTCGAAAAACTTCGGCCTGTATAATGAACGTGTCGGCGCCTGTACGTTAGTCGCCGCTGACGCTGAAACCGCCGATCGCGCGTTCAGTCAGATGAAATCGGTTATCCGTGCAAACTACTCTAACCCGCCAGCACACGGCGCAGCGGTTGTAGCTACCATTCTGGGTAACGAAGCCTTGCGCACGCTGTGGGAGCAGGAACTGAGCGATATGCGTCAGCGTATCCACCGTATGCGTCAGTTGTTTGTCAGCACCTTGCAGGAAAAAGGGGCGCAGCAGGATTTCAGCTTTATTATCAATCAGAACGGGATGTTCTCTTTCAGCGGCCTGACCAAAGATCAGGTATTGCGTTTACGGGATGAATTCGGTGTATACGCGGTGAATTCAGGACGTATCAACGTTGCGGGTATCACACTCGACAATATGGCACCACTGTGTGAAGCCATCGTCGCCGTACTGTAATCGTTAAGCACTGCTTCTCGATTAAAAAAGCCCGTCAGGACACTGACGGGCTTTTTGTATTCAGGCAATCAATAATTACCAGACCGGCATTTCATCCTGCAGGAAAGGATTGTTTTTACGCTCGTAACCAAAGTCAGACATCGGGCCATGACCTGGAATAAAGACCATGTCATCACCCAGAGGCAACAGCTTGGTTTTAATCGAGTGGATCAGCGCCTGATGATCACCGCGCGGGAAATCACTTCGCCCTACGCCGCCTTTGAAAATCACGTCACCGGAAATGGCAATACGCGTTTCATCATTGATGAAAACAATATGCCCCGGCGTATGACCCGGGCAATGTAATACAGATAAGGTTTCTTCGCCCACACTCACGGTGTCACCTTCCTCGAGCCAGGTATCAGGCGTCAGCGGGTCACAATGGTCAAGGCCAAACATCTGGCTCTGAGTTGGCAAAGCATCAAGCAGGAACTGATCTTCCTTCTGCGGGCCAATAACGGGCACCTGATAATGAGCAGCCAGTTCAGCGGCGGCACCTACGTGATCAAGATGACCGTGCGTGAGCAAAATTTGAGTAACCAGAACGCCTTTGGCAGACACTTCCTGAATGATACGCGGGGCTTCACCGCCGGGATCGACAATGGCGGCCTGATTGGTCTTCGTACACCAAATCAGAGAGCAGTTCTGGCTGAAGGCCGTGACGGTAATAAGATGGATTTTCATAGGGCTCCACAAAATGGCATGCACATCGGCAGGCCATTAATTACACACATCACCAGGTCCGTGCGGGGCCGGTATCGATGTGCACAAAGTTACTTCGTGGATAATATCCTACACCACCCATCCGCATTTTTAACGCTGCTTTGCGGATATTGCTCAATTCGATTCCCTGAATATGGAAATCCATCGCCTGTCCGAGCGTGTGGTAACTGTGTTTTGCTACGCCACTGCCTGGTTCACGCATGCTGTTGTTGGTCGCCAGAGAGCGGTAACCAGAAATTAACTGAACAGGTTTATTGGTGCCGCCGAGCATAACTTGCAGACGATAAAGATGATCGAATAAGGCGGGATCGATGGCTTTAACTTTTTCCGCCCGATAGTCTCTGAACAGATGATTCAACCGAGCCAACTCATCCTTGTTGTAACGCTTTCCATCAAAAAACTCTGTTTTGAGGGTTTCGCCGGTATTTAAGTTATTAACGACTAAAATACGCGGACGAGGAGTGGAAAGAGTGGCGAATGCACGACCCGGAAGGAATGCAATCCCCATAGCGGCACTGCCCAGTGCCAGCCATTTACGGCGATGTTTGTCGATTTCATTCATGAACAGTTTACTATCCGATAAGAGAGTCAAAAAGAAGTGCGATTTTTGCACCGTTTCGAACCTTAACCGCCAAATATCAGCGAGTCAAGCGACCCTGAAACGCAAAACGAGCGTGCCAGTGGCTCACGCTCGTTGTATGGCCAAATACTCTGACCCTTATCAGATTAGTTTTACTGCATTTATTGAAGCAAAATTTCTGCCTGAGGCAAAATTTGTGCTCCGGATCTCACTGTGGAATCATAATTGTAAATATCTGTGCGGAACTGCGGTTTACCATCATCTGCAACCCACGCCGTCAGATAAAACAGTTTTACCGGTATGTGATGTCGTATTGCCACGTAAGTGGTGTTACCGCCCTGCAAAGCAGAAGAGATACGAGTGTCATTCCAGCCGGCATCCTGTAACAACATATTCGCCAGTTCAGACGCTTTATTGACCCTCACGCACCCTGAACTCAGCGCACGAATGTCTTTGCTAAACAGGTTATGGTTTGGCGTGTCATGCAGATAAATTGCATCAGAACTCGGCATATTAAATTTATACCGGCCAAGCGAGTTGCTGACTCCAGGAGCCTGACGGATACGGTAAGGGAAGTGATTAGGGGACACCATTGCCCAGTCGATCATGGAAGGATCGATGACTTCCGCGTCATTGCTCCAGCCTGACAATACCTGATAACCATGCTGCTGGAAGTAGCCCGGATTATTCATGGCTTTCGGCACAATATCTTCACGTACTAATGTTGTCGGCACATTCCACGGTGGATTCACCACCACATTATTGAGCGCACTGCTCATCAGAGGCGTTTTCCGGCTGGGCCGCCCGACAATCACCCGCGACGACAGCACCTCACTGCCGTTAAGGTAATAGGTAAGCTGATAGTTTGGAATGTTGACCATAATTCCGGTATTCACATTCCCTGGCAGAATTCGCAATCGCTGAATATTCAGCGCCAGTAAAGTCGCCCTCAGCTGTGGTGAAGCATTCAACCACTGGCGTGTACGCCCGCCGATAATCCCATCCGCCTCAAGTCCCTGCCATTTCTGAAAACGTTTTACTGCTTCCACTAAATCTGGCGTGTACTGATTATTCGCAACAGCTACAGAAGCAGCCGGTGCCGGTGCTTCAGTAGACTGAACCGAAGGCAGAACGTCCTGGACCGACGTCGCTGAAGGACTCACCGCTGGGGTGGCTGGCTGCGCTTTGTCTGCGGTTTCATCCACAGACAAATCATCATTCGCCGCGCTCCCCGGCGTATTCGGGGCGATGGTTTCATCTGTCGGTTTAGGCGCACTGGTTTCCTGCGGCGAGGCAACCATCATGCCCGTTCTGGTGAGGATCTCACGCAGAGCCGGAACATCATCACTGATTTGATCAGGTCGCAAGCTTGCTGAACCGCGCATCGCAGGCCACGGACGGTTGTCCGCCAGCATCGTTTTCAACGCGTCATGCATTTTGGCGTAATAAGGGTGCTGTGGCGTCAGTGTCGACATATAGTGCGCGGTATCACCCTGCCGCACCGCCAGTTGCCACTGATTAATCACTGTCAGCGAAGGTGTGGTCATCTTGTACGGCGTCGTACCGTAAAGCCACTTATCCCCGTTGGCTTCCACGCTACTGGTAAATTGGAGATAGCCCAGCATCGCATCAGAAAGCACAACGTCGCGTGCCATACCGGTCACTTCCGGGTCAGTCAGCCATTTCACCCATTGGGTAAACTGCGGCTGAATACCGGAAATAGCCAGCTCAGCTAACTGCTGCTGGAATATTTGTATCGTTTCACGATCTTTCCACATCGGCTGCATATGATTAGCGGCGTAAAGCGACGAGAGAGATGACAGATAGAGAGGCCGGATGCCCCTTGGCATTAATTCTGCCTGCAGCTGGCTCATGCTTTGCACGCTGGATAACGTGGTCTTTCCGACCGGCATAGTGGGAACTGCCGCCCAGGCAGCAAACCACGGAGACAGACCGCTCGCCAGCAAACAGCTGGCGACTAAAAACTTGAGAGACCTTTGATTCATTAACATCTTCCCTTGCCTCCCGGTAAAGTGCCCAATTCATTCCCCAAAATTAAGCCAGCAATGTCTGGTTTAAGTATATAAACAGAATTCTTTTTTTGCGCGGTAGCTCAATGAAATGCAGTCCGCGTGTACCTGAAGACTCTAAGCCAGCCGTCAGACGAAATAAAGGTTTGATTGGGTACTTTCCATTCAATGACAATCCATCAGCTCAGATTTCATCCAGTGATTAAGAATATCTTTATCCTCTGATTAATCAGGGGATAAATTTTCATAGAAATATCTGATTAATTAATCAATTAGCGCTAAGGCAAAAAAAAAGCCCCGACATAAGCCGGGGCATGATCATATTCTGAAAATAATCAGGAAACGTCAGCTTCCGTGTTGGCCAGTGCAGGAAGTTCTGCGGCAAAACCGCGTAAACCCACCACATGTACATGTTCATTATTGCCAAATACTTTTCGCACCAGTTTATACGTCGTCCCTTTTTCCGGGCTGATGTTTTCTGGCGCAGCGATAATCAGCTGCATTTCGAGACGGTCGCAAAGCTCGAACAGCGTGGCGATGGATTTCGCATCCAGACGCGCGGCTTCATCAAGGAACAGCAGACGACATGGCGAAATATCTTTGCCACGCATACGGCTCGACTCATCTTCCCAGCTCTGAACCACCATCACCAGAATCGACATACCGGTACCGATCGCTTCACCAGTAGACAGCGCGCCACTTTCCGCACGCAGCCAGCCGTCTGAACCACGGTTAACTTCCACTTCCATTTCCAGGTAGTTGCGGTAATCCAGAAGTTCTTCGCCGATGGTTTGTGGCGTACGCTGACCCATATCAATCTGCGGATTCAGACGCTGATACAGTTTGGCCAGCGCTTCCGAGAAGGTCAGACGGTTACTGCTGAACAGATCCTGATGCTGTTCCTGCTGTTCAGAAAGAACATCCAGCAGGCCCGCATGTGCTTCACGCACATTCACGTTCAGACGCACACTTTTCACCTGACCAAACGCCACGGCCTGCAGCCCCTGGTTCAGCTGGCGGATACGGTTCTGCTCGCGCTGAATGGTTTTGCGGATAATGTTCGCCACACTTTTCGAACTGATGGCCAGTTGCTGTTCGCGGGCGGTCAGTTCTTCAGTCAGACGTCCCAGCTCGATTTCCATCTGCTCAATGGCTTCGACCGGATCGTCGGTGCGGATAATATCCTGACGAATACGTTCACGCAGATGCTGATACACGGCAATGTAGAACTGGATTTTACGTTCCGGACGTTTCGGATCTTCTGAAAGACGCAGCACGTCGCGCAAATGTTCGTTATCAGACACCGCCAGGCGCAGCGCACCCAATGCTTTATCCGACATCGAACGCAGTTCGTCGCCATCCATGTAAGCCAGCTCACGACGGTGCAGACGACGCTCAACGCCGTTATCTTTTACCAGACGCATGACCGCACACCAGCCCGCTTTCGAGGACACGACCTGCTCACGGCTCTGGTGATAATCGCGCTCAAGTTTGCGCAGTTTTTTCTGCAGATTGTCCATTTCTGCTTCGCAGAAGGTGATCTGTTTTTCCAGCTGGTTGCAACGGGCACGGTTAGTGCTCAATGCAGTATGCAGCTCATCACGACGGGTTTTGGCTCGTGCTTCGGCATTCGGATCGGCCTGAACGCCGATATCCTGCAATTCCTGGCTCAGCTCTTTAAGCATATCGCGTTTGGCATCGAACGAACTTTTCAGCGAGGCCAGAACCTGACTGTACTGAGTCAGCTGAGTCTGATGCTGACGCATCTGCTCGCGGGCACGCGTACGTTCCGCTTCCGCATGTTCCAGACGCTGACGTAGTTTGTCGTTCAGGTCGCTGTTTTCATTCAGCATGCCGGCAGAATCGGTATAGCTGAAGTGCGCACGACGCTGAACGACTTCGGTCAGCGCAAAGGCCTGCTGCTTCGCCAGACGCTGTGAATGCTGCGCCTGTGCGTAATCTTCTTTCAGTTGCTCATGCTGTTCCGGGTCACTTTGCAGCACTGACACCAGCGGTTCCAGCTTAGCCAGCGAAACACCGTGTTGCTGAATGAAACGGGCAGCATCCTGCGCCTCTTCCATTTCTTCGCGGATTTCTTCCACACGGTCGATCAGCGTTTCATCGCACAGTAAGCCTACGCGCGGCTGCAATTTATTGAGCATACCGATAGCGTCTTTCGCCTGCTCGTATTGCTGACGCTGCTGCTGATTCTGGCCTTCATGTGCATTGATGGCACGTTCCAGTTCACCACGACGTCCGCTCAGGGTGCGGATTTCTGCTTCCGGATCGGCATCAAACGCAACGGCCAGATGGCTGCCGATGAAACGGCTGAATGCCTGATGCGCACGCTGGATTTTCTGCACGTCAAACGACAAGGTCGCATAACGCTCAGAAAGATTTTCGCGTTCTTTATGCAGAGTTTCGAGACGGTTTTCACGCGCCGCACGACCAAACAACGGTACCTGCGGGAAGTGAGAATAACGCCACTGGCGGTCACCGGTTTTCACCAGCACCGCGCCCTGCATTTCTTCCACTTCAAACACGTTGTCATCAAATGACTGCGGATCCCCTTCAATCAGGTAGAGATCTTCAGGACAATCGTCCAGACCGTCTAACTGATCGCGGATCAGAGACAAATCAGGCACGACAATCGCGTGGCGTGACGGACCATACAACGCGGAGAAGTAAGGCGCATCATCGATGGTAACGTCATCATAAATTTCAGATAACAGTACGCCACCAAAGCGTTCTGCCAGCGCGATCATGCGGGAATCTTCTGCACCGCTTGGCTGACTGAGACGCGTTATCTGGCCTTCAATGCGACGTTTGCGGGCAGCTACTTCGTCACGCTCAACCGTGGTTTCGCGTTCCGTTTCCAGCAACTGCTGCATGTATTCGGTCACCTGCTGGCTGCTTTCCAGCGGTTCTTTACTTTGTTCACTCAGCTGGCTGAGGGCTTCCTGTGCGGCCAGCCAGACCGGGGCACGGGCGGTCAGCTCGCGAATACGCGACTGAACCTGCTCGAGTTCCTGACGCATTTGCATACGACGTTCACCGGCCTGCGAGACAACACCCTGCAATTCTTCGATCTGTACTTCCAGCTCACGCTGCATTTCGTCCAGATCTTCCGGATGCACATCCTGACCGGTGCGTTTACAGAATTCCTGCAACTGACGCTCAGCATCCTGCTGTTCACGCAGACGACCTTCCAGCTCGGACAAACGCATGCGCAGCGGTTCAACGCGCTCCGCCTGATGTTGCTGTGAAGACCAGTCGCGCAGCAATTCACGCGCGGTCTGCCAGGCTTCGCTGCGGCTCACTTCACCGGCGATTTTCACCACCAGCTGATAGGCATTTTCGAACTGATTATGGGCGGCAGACGCCACGCTCATTTTCTGTTCGAGCATCAGCAGGATTTCAGTGGCTTCCTGTTCTTTACTCTGGAATGTTTCCAGCCATTCTTCACTGTTCTGAATACTCAGATCAGGGATCTGACAAAGATCGCGCGCACGCTCAATAGCCTGTAAGGCTTGCTGATATTGGATCGCACGGGTTTGCTGAACATCCAGCGCCTGCTGGTAATCGGCCAGCTGACTTTTCAGTTCGTCCACTTCAAGCTCAGCCGCTTCCGCACGTGCTTCGTGCTCTGCGTGCAGTTCGCTGGCTTCTGCGACGACTTCGTTCTGCTCTTCCAGACGGTACGTCAGCTCTTCGAGGTCACTTTCATAACGCTCGATTTTTTCCTGCTGACGCATTGCGGTCTGAACCAGACTCAGATGATCGCTCGCAGCCTGATAATCGGTTTCCAGATCGCTCTGCGAACCGCTCTGCTCAGCCAGCTCACGCGCCATTTCAACATGACGATATTGCTCACTGGAAAGCTGTTTGCGGCTGGTCAGCAAATCATTACGCAGTACCAGCGCGCCATCGAGATGAATGCGGCGTTCATTGGCGTGACGCATATAGTCGGCGGCCACGTACGACGTCGCTTCCGAAATCAGATGCTTGAACAGGTCACGGTCAGATTGCGTAACGCGGATCGCTTCCAGCGTCATGCGGTTTTCACGCAGCGCGGCTTCCATATCCTGGAAGGCTTTACGCACACCGCTGTTTTCCGGCAACAGGTAGTCGCGCAGGGAGCGGGTAATGGCGCTGGAGATACCGCCGTAAAGTGACGCTTCGATCAGGCGATAGAATTTACTGCGATCAGACGCTGAACGCAGACGACGCGGGATCACACCCAGGTCAAACATCAGCGCATGGTAATCGGTAATCGAGTTGAACTGCTTGAACTGCACGCCTTCCATTGCTTCAACGCGCTCTTTCAGTTCATGCAAAGGCAACACGCGCGCCTGACGTTCGCCAACGGTTTCCGTCAGCATTTCTGTCGGGTTCACCGCAACCGGCAAGCCCTGAATGGTGAAAGGTTTGATATCGACTTTACGGTCACGCCCCGCAACCTGTTGCAGACGAACGCCCACGACAATGCGCTGATGCCGCGAGTTCACCACATCCAGAACGGAATAACAGACACCGGCGCGTAATTTACCGTGCAGACCTTTATCACGTGATCCGGAGGTCGCACCCGCTTCGGTGGTATTACGAAAATGCAGCAACGTCAGATCGGGGATCAGCGCCGTGACAAAAGCGGCCATGGTGGTGGATTTACCCGCACCGTTACCACCGGAAAGCGTGGTGACCAGTGAATCGAGGTCAAATGTCCGGGCGAAAAAGCCGTTCCAGTTAACCAGCGTCAGTGAGCGAAATTTACCGCGTTCAATCATTCCTGTTCATCCTCTGCGCTTTCATGCCCTTGCTGCCCTGCCAGCGGTTCGCCGTCTTCATTTTCGTCGTTCAAGGACAACGCGCTGTCGACTGGCATCGCTTCGCCGTCGCGGATCATCCGCAACTGAGCTTCGCGCGCGTCATCGCCGCTGCGGACATCCGCACCAAAGCGAAATACTGCTTCTGTAATACGGAATTTAGTGCTGTCGACGCCCATGAAATACACCATGCCCAGACGGCGCAGGCGGTTCAGTGACGTGCGGACTTTATCCTGCAACTTCTGGCGATCCAGGTCAGAGCCGGTTGAGCGCTGGTTGACGAATTTCAGCAATTTGCTTTCGTCGGCCAGACTCAGTAATTCATCATAAAGTTCCTGCTGGGTAAAAATCCCCTCATGCGCCAGACGTTCCGGGCTGAGATACAAATAGCAGAGAATTTTTCCGACCATCATATCCAGTTCAGAGAGCACGGAACGCGGGATAAGCGTGGTGGAGCGCGGACGCAGATAGAAGAAACCTTCCGGAGCCCGGATTAATTCCACGCTATAGCGGCTGTAAAACAGTTCCATTTCTTCCTGATAGTCCATCAGGAAAGCATGGTTATCCAGTTCGTCAATGCCGATATGACGGCCAGAACGCAGCTGGCTGTCGAGAGCAGGAAACACTGAATTTGCCAGTGCCTGCGCCAGCTTAGCTGGCATTATGTGTTCAATATTTGTCGATGACATGGGCCTGCACCTTGGCTCCGTAATCATTGATTGCCTGCCATTCGGCATGCAACCCTGAAAAATCTGCTTCAGCCACACCAAGGCGTACCGCCTGGTCGACCACAATTCGCGCGACATCAAAGTGTCGGGCACGCGGATACTGCTTGAGGTATTCGCGCATTACCATGCCCAGATTGAGCGGCGTTTTTTGTTGCTGATAAACCTGTAATGCCTGTTCAATCAATGCCGCAAGTTGTTCGCGGATTTCGTTAAATTCTTCAAACTCGAGATCTGGCGGAAGTTCACCGGTCACTTCTTCGCTGCGCAGTGCCAGCTCTTCGTCACGCATATCCAGCAGACGATCGGCATTGGCAAAGGTGAGCGTCCACGGCTGGTCAAAGTAGTTTTGCACCGACTGACGCAGACGTTGAGCAAATACCCGGTTCTTATCCATGTCGATCGCAGTACGGATAAATTTATGCACATGGCGGTCATAACCAATCCACAGGTCAATGGCCTGCTGACCCCAGCTGGTAATACGATCGAGTTTGTTCTGTAAGTCGAACACCAGTTTGTCGACGAAACTCAAATCAAGTTCGACCATGGTGGCGTCCTGAATGCGCATCAGATGCGCCTGCAACAAGTTACCGGCAGCTTCAAGCGTATCCTGTAATTCACGCAACGTGCCTGAGGTTTCTGACAGAAGGATTTCACAGCTTGAAATGGCCGCGCGCCAGTCTTTATTCAGCAGTGCAGCAATATCATCTTTTACGCCCTGCTGCTGTTCGTCCATGATGCGCTGGGTCATGTCGATGCTGTCAAAAATCTCAGCTACGGAATATTTCAGCGGTGCGTAGACATTGCGATGCCAGTGGAAATCATCGCCGCCCTCTTCGGCCGCATCAGCAGCGCGTTTGAGTTCCTGCGCAACAATCGATAACTGCATTGATAACCGCAACGTGGAAAATTCACGCTGGCGGATGTAATAATCTGAAATGCCGATCGCCAGCGGTGTCAGGCGATAAATGGCATTGCCATCCGCCATTTCACTGACAAAACGGTTGAGCAAGCGCTGACGCACCATGTCATTGATGGCGTTATTGGCACGTACGGTAATGGTTTCGTTTGTCTGCTCAAATCCTTTACTGACATGACGAAACGCATCGACCAGTTCACCCTCACTCATTTCCCCGTCAAGGCGCTCGCTGTTTAACGTGGCAATCGCCAGAAGAAAAGCCAGCCGCTCCGTTGGCAGCGAAATTGAGAAATCATTTTTCCGTGCCCAGGCGACCAGTTCGGGTACAGTCTGGGAAAATTCACTCATAATTCGTCCTTCAGAATGGGTTTGTGCGCCATCACATGGATGTAGCGTCCCAAACTAACAAAAGGTTCCTGACGGCAATAACGCTGCTCCAGCGCCAAAAGCTCGTCAAAATCCTGCTTATGTTGTTGTCTGTTTCGCAAATAATCGTGGAACACTCTAACACCGGTCTTGCCGCTTATCTGCATTCCAAGTTCTTCCAGCCACTGATAAACCTGCGCAGGTTCCAGCGGATGATCGGGTAACAGGGAGCTTTTTTTGATTTTGGGCACACCGGCTTCGACATGACCAAAGTTGCCGAGGATCATATGCCGCATGACCAGACCGTGGATATTGTAAAACATCAACGATAATGCGCCACCCGGTGCCAGACAATCGACCAGCGCGGCCAGTGCCTGACGCGGTTCTGCCAGCCATTCAAGGACTGCATGGAACAATATCAGATCAACCGGCTGTTCCAAATGTTCAGCAATGTGCTGAGCCGGACATTGTACAAATTGCATGTTCCCGCTCACACCTTTTTCCAGCGCCGCGGCCTCGGCGCGTCGGATCATCTCACCGGAGAGATCGCACAACAAGACCTGATGTCCTAAAGCAGCAAGTTCACAGGCCATTTGCCCTTCACCGCCGCCCGCATCAAGAATACGCAACGGTCGCTGAGGCAGCGTTTGTAGCAATTCTTGCAGATCCTGACCCAGCACAGCCTGACGGATACGTCCCTTAGTTGTGCCGTAGATATTGCGCGAAAACTTTTCCGCCATATCGTCGAAGTTACGATCCTGCATGAAGAGATACCTGTTCCTGATGGTGCATTCTGTTAAAGGGTTTATCTGCGCGACCTGCTATTTTGGCACAGGCTGGCATAGAATAAATCATCCTGACGCGGATTCATGCCCGGATGTCGTTTTTTCACCCAAAAGGACCGGTTTCTGATGTTATTTATCCTAAAAAAAACCTTCGGTGGCCTGTTATTGCCGCTGCCCTTTATTCTGGTCATCATGGCGGTTGCACTGGTTTTGTTGTGGATGACCCGCTGGCAAAAAACAGGGAAAGTGTTTTTTTTACTGAGTTGGCTGCTTTTACTGCTGCTGAGTATACAGCCGGTCGCGGACAGTCTTCTGCGCCCGATTGAAACCGGGTATCCGACTTATCAGGTCACGGGGCATACGCCGGTTAAATTTGTGGTAGTTCTCGGTGGCGGTTATACCTACAACCCGGACTGGGCACCGAGTTCTAATCTCATCAGCAACAGTCTGCCACGTGTGACGGAAGGTATCCGTATTTACCGCGCAAATCCGGGTTCAAAAATGATTTTTACCGGTGCGCAGGCGATGACAAATCCGGTCAGCAGTGCCGCCGTGGCCGGAAAAGTGGCGCAAAGTTTAGGAGTGCCTGATAGCGATATTATCCTGCTCGATAAACCCAGAGATACGCATCAGGAAGCACTGGAAGTGAAAGCACTGATAGCTGACCAGCCTTTCGTGCTGGTGACGTCAGCAAATCATTTGCCTCGGGCGATGGTGTTTTTCCGGCAGCAGGGATTGCATCCGATCCCCGCACCGGCGAATCAGCTGGCGATCGATTCCCCGCTTAATCCGTGGGAGCGTGCGCTGCCACAGGCCTTGTTCTTATCGCACAGCGAGCGGGCGTGGTACGAAACGCTGGGGCGCTTATGGCAATGGATGACATCACCCGCGCCCGTAACGAAATAGTTAAGTCAGCTCAGTTAAGCCACGGCAGCAGTTGTTGCCGTGCAAAATCAAACTGGCGGCGATCAAGTTTGCCGGTGTGGATCATGTGCGCAACAGACTCCCACACCAGATACATCCAGCGGCGGGCAAGGAAGCTTTCAGAAACCGGCGCTTTTTGCAGATAGCCGAACAGCAACTGCTCGCTCATCCCTTTTTCCCACAGGCGGAACAAATCAAACTCACGTGGTGCCCACAGCACTGGTCCGGGATTGATCATCGCCAGCAACTGATCGCTGCGCGGGTCTTTTAGCATACTGCGTAACGACAGATTGCCGTGAACCAGCACCGGCGTGTCGTCAAAATCTTCAAACAGCGCGGGGATACAGGCACGGGAACGAAACAGCAGCGTGCGGTCTTCCGGCGTCAGATCAGGTGCCTGCAAATTCGTTAACGTTGCCCACAGCACTTCTATTCTTTGCGGATACCAGTTTTCCCAACGATTTTCCTGCGTGCTGTCAACAGAACCGACGCAGCCGTGACTGTCGATTCGGTGCCAGGCCAGCATAGCTTCGACAATTTGCTCCTGTAATATTTTCCAGCGTTCCGGCGTACGTGTCGGGGCTTCCGCTGAAACGCCGCGCAGGCGCTCAATTAGCAGGATTTCCTGATAAGGTTTCTGGTGCGTGGTGACCATGCCGTAGACCGTCGGAACCCGTACCACACCTTCTCTCGCCAGCATCGACAATTTATAGGCTTCCTGTCCGGCGATACCCTGACAAACAAAACTTTTCGCCAGCAAAGGCATGGCGTAACCCTGCTCATCATAAAGGGAAAAAAGATGGGCATAAGGCTGCTCACTCACACATTCCAGTCGGGACAAACGCTCGCCCAACACGATGCTCAATTCGGCTTTTAGCTGTTCCATAACATGTTCGCAGTGACGAAAAAGTTAACGTTTATGATGAAAGCTTCAGTGATGGATTACCCCGTTTCAGATCAAACAAAAACCGGATAATGAGGGCAGAAAAAGGAAGATGTCGCGCAAAACGCAGGGAAAGGTAGAAATGTAGAAACGGAATGCCGGGACATTCCGTCTTATTATTGCTGGCGCGTAGGTTTTATTTATGACCCAGGATTGCGCGCACGCGTTCTAAATCTTCTGCCGTGTCCACACCCACCGACGGAATGGCTTTCGCCACATCAACGTGGATTTTTTCACCGTACCACAGTACCCGCAGCTGTTCGAGCAGTTCGATATGCTCAAGCTGGCTCGGTTCCCATTTTACATACTGGCGGATAAACCCTGCGCGGTAAGCATAAATGCCAATGTGGCGAAGGAAAGTATCCCCGACAGTTTCCTTAGAAACGGCAAAACGCTCACGTTCCCACGGAATAGTTGCACGTGAGAAATACAGCGCATAGCCGCGTGCATCGCGAACGACTTTCACAGCATTCGGGTTGAACGCCTCTTCCGCGGTTTCGATAGGCACGGCCAGTGTCGCCATACCGGCTTCACTTTTCGCCAGATTATCGGCCACCTGACGGATGATCACCGGCGGGATCAGGGGCTCGTCACCCTGCACGTTAACGATGATTTCATCATCAGCAAACTGACATAACTCAATCACTTCAGCCAGACGTTCAGTACCGGACTCATGGTCAGGACGGGTCAGGCAGACTTCACCACCTGCCGCTTCGACGGCTTTCGCTACATCGGGGTGATCGGTCGCAACAATCACTCTTTTCGCCCCGGACTCGAGGGCGCGCTCCATCACATGCACAACCATCGGTTTACCGTTGATATCCGCCAGCGGCTTACCCGGCAAACGGCTTGACCCAAAACGGGCCGGAATAATGGCAATAAAACTCATGGATGCGTCTCATCAACAGATAGCGGACGGGCTTCATTTTCTAATAATACAGGGATACCGTCACGGACCGGATAAGCCAGACTGTCTGCCTTACATACCAGTTCCTGTGATTCTTTATTAAAGTAGAGCTTGCCGTTGCAGACAGGGCACGCAACGATTTCAAGTAAACGATGATCCATAAGTTCCTCCCGGAGGCGAATACACTGCATTTTCGGCAAGGTGTAACGCAAAAAACATTGGAATACATAAGACAGCGGTCCCAGAGGATAGCATAACCCCCGCTACCCGTTAATCCTCAGTTCGCCCGCAGGAATTTCTTAAAAGTTAATTCAATGTGAATGAAAAATTTCATCATGGAGCGATTGCGTTGCAGATTTTGTGGGAGTACAATTTTTTTGTGATGCAAGTCACACTATCAACCCCACAATAAGAGCTCGAAAATGAAAACCATTAACAAAATCATCGCAATGTTCGCTAACTTCAGTCAATAAGACTGTAGTAACACCTGCAATCATCGTGAAATAACGGCTGCCTTGACGCAGCCGTTTCATTTTGCGGGATGACTTTTATGCGAATTAAACCTGCCAGTCAGTACTCCAAAACGCCATCAGTGTCTCCGGCACATTTCCAGTCAACACCCTTTCAGCTCCCTGCCACTGCGCAAATCGCGTAATTGCACCGTGAACATCCTGCGCACGTCGGGCTGTCATTGTGCTCTGCGGTTCAAGATGCAGACTTTTCACTTCCAGAATTTTTTCTTTACGATGCATCTTGGCATCCACACGTCCAATCAGGTCGCCACGCTGTAATATTGGCAGCGTGAAATAGCCATACTGACGTTTTGCCTCCGGCGTATAGCACTCAATCCGGTATTCAAAATTAAACAGCACCGATGCACGTTTGCGATCCCACACCACCGGATCAAATGGTGAAAGCAGTGTAGTGACGGTTGAGCAAATTCGTGATTCAGTCGCTTGCTGTAACAAAGAAAACTGTTGCTGATGAACGTAAAAAATACCCTCAAGCCCTGTCACTTCAACGGGTGTGATTTCCTCATCAGCCAGCAATTGTGCAATAACGGCTTTGGTATTCACACGCTTAAGACGGTAGTAGTCCGCCAGCCATTCCGGTTTGAAGATGCCGAGATATTGCGCCGAGCGACGCAGCATCTGATATTCCGCTACGCCCTGATCAAGGGTCTGGCTGGCATCATCCCAGTCAGGCATTACGCGTTCGGCCAGGTCGTAAACCCGGTGGAAGTTACGCCGTTCAGATACCATCAGTTTTCCCGAGGTGAACAACGTTTCCAGATGCTTTTTGTGAGGCTTCCAGTCCCACCAGCCACTGGCTGATTTTTTATCTGCGGTGAAATCTGCCGAGCGTACGGGACCGTTTTCAGCAATATGTCCCAGCAATGCCTGTATATCTGACTGATGTTCATCAAACCAGGCCTGAGAAAACTTCCAGCCCATTCCCTGCGGATTCAGCATACGGTGACGTAATAATCCGTAATCTTCGCTGGGAATAAAACAGGCTTCATGCGCCCAATATTCAAAGATTTTTCCGCCGGAAAGCGCTTCTTCCAGCCATTGCGGAGAATAGTGACCTAAGCGACTGAAGAGAACCAAATAAGGGCTACGTGCCACCACACTGATAGTGTCGATTTGCAGCAATCCCATATCACGGATGGCCTGCACAACATCAGCAGCAGACGGTTTGCGGGTAACGGGTTTTAGGAGGTTTTGCGCAGATAAATGCAGGGTGCGGGCTGAAGCGAGAGATATAACCGGGTGAGACATATCGGTATCCAGGGCAGCAAGTAGACTGTGGATACCGATAGCATATTTTTACCGGAGCGTAAAATTCAGCTCAACGGGGAACAACAAAAACCAGACTCAGAACGCAATAACATCAGCCGCGGAAGGGCCATGTGCTACGCTGCGATAAGTGGTGAATTCGACCTTCTGGCCAGCGCTGAGGGATTTATTTCCGGTATTCGCGATGGAAGTACGCTGAACATAAATTTCAGAAGAACCATCAAGCGGACAAATAAAACCGTAGCCTTTAGCCTGGTTGTACCATTTAACTAAACCCATTTGTAACATCATAATTTCTATCCTTTATTTTGGGCATCCATGAACACACTTTTTTATTATTGTTCGGATGCGTTTGCCCATTTCTAAGTTATTTTTTTATAAAAAACCTCTAATGAGCGAATTATTTAACGATTATTTTTACTGTTATATTTTTTTGTTAGGTATTGAAACCTAACTGACTTCTTCGCACTAAAAACCCGCCATGGGGCGGGCTTTATTCTGCTGATATAAATCACGATTCACGTTGTTTTATATCACCACGCCAGCCTCTTATCAGAGAGCAATAACGTTGGCAGCAGCCGGACCGCGCGGGCTGTCCTGAATGGTGTATTCTACACGCTGGCCTTCAGCCAGAGTTTTGAAACCATCAGTTGCGATTGCAGAAAAATGTACGAATACATCTTTGCCGCCATCAGCTTGCTCAATAAAACCAAAACCTTTGCTTTCATTGAACCACTTAACCTGACCATTTTTCTTAGACATATTTAAAACCTTTTTACTAAATACAAAATCCTGCCATTCGGCAATGTTGGCCAATAGTTCAGACAATTACTTATGGGGAGGACTTAGAAGGTTCGTCTTGGAAGCGGAATCATCGGGAAAGAGATAACGTCTGGGAGGAACTGCTTTACTCTACACTCATACATAAATAGCGCTGCAACACAGGCTGTGTGCATTTACTCATAAGTGCTGCCTGATAGCAAGACACCTAACGTAATTATTTTCAGGAAAACAGTAATTTTAAATATAAACCTTTAAAATCAGTCACTTTGAGATTATATATTTACGTAAATTTTAAATCATAATGTGAATTTTAATGAAAATTCCGCGTTCAGCGGATGTTTTTCAGTATCAGATCGCTGATTTTTTGCAGTAATTTCTCGGCCAGAACTCCTTCAATCTTTGCGTCAACCGGCAGATACCACCAGTCGGGCTGAGCAAATGAGCGACATTTTACCGCGTCTTTTTCCGTCATCAGAAGAGCTTGCCCGGATTGTGCAACGCCTGAAAGCTTATCCAGCGTATAGGATTGATGATCAGAAAATGCGACTTCTTTTTGCACGTTCACGTTCAACTGTTTCAGCGTCGCAAAAAAACGTGGCGGATGCCCGATGCCAGCCATTGCGACAACATTCTGTAGTGAGGTCGGATCACGCTGCTCACCGGTCAGCAGATTGATGGCTTTTCCAGGCTGCAGGATCATTGCTAACTCACCTGATTGTGCTGTGCCACCGTTAGTGATCACAGCATCAACTGAGCGCAACCGTGAACGACGCTCCCGCATCGGTCCCGCCGGTAACCAGTGCCCGTTGCCGAAGCGTCTTATGCCATCAACCACTACAATTTCAACATCACGCGCAAGAGCATAATGTTGCAAACCATCGTCGGTAATAATCACGTCCAGTTCATGCGACACGAGGAGTGCTTTTACTGCATCAGAGCGAACAGGAGACACCGCAACCGGTGCCCCCGTTCTCTGAAAAATCAGCACTGGCTCATCACCCGCTTGTGCCGTTGAAGTTTCTTCACAAAGCAGCAGCGGATAGCTTTCCGCTTTTCCGCCATACCCGCGTGAAACAACGCCGACACGAAAACCATGCTGTTGCAGCGTTTCAACCAACCAGATGACCACCGGCGTTTTGCCGTTACCCCCGGCAGTCAGATTTCCGACCACCACGACGGGCACCGGAGCCCGCCAGCTTTTTTTCAGCCCCGCTTTATAGCTAAAACGGATCAGAGTTGAGATCAATCCGTAAAGCCAGGCCAGCGGAAGGAGTAACAAATATAACGGTGATTTCCCTGACCAGATGCGATCAATCATTGCCCGAATTGCATCCGGTAGAGTTGTGAGTAAACACCACGTTCTTCGAGAAGTTTCGCGTGTGAACCACGTTCCACGATACACCCATCCTCAATAACCAGGATTTCATCCGCTTTCTCGATAGTCGATAAACGGTGAGCGATAACCAGTGAGGTACGGTTTTTCTGCAATTCATCCAGCGCAGCCTGGATTGCGCGCTCAGACTCAGTATCCAGCGCAGAGGTTGCTTCATCGAGGATCAGAACTGGCGAATCACGTAACAAGGCACGTGCAATGGCAATACGCTGACGCTGACCGCCTGAAAGCAGAACGCCATTCTCGCCAATGACCGTATCCAGCCCTTTGTCCATTTTACTGATAAAGTCCATCGCATATGCCATGGTGGCCGCTTTTTCGATTTCTTCGCGGGAATACATATCAGTTCGGGCGTAGGCGATATTGTTGGCAATGGTGTCGTTGAACAAATGGACGTTCTGGGAAACCAGTGCCACCTGATCGCGCAATGACGACAGGGTATATTCACGCAAATCATGTCCATCCATCAGGATTTTACCTTCCTGAATGTCATAGAAGCGTGTCAGCAAATTCGCGATGGTCGATTTACCGGAACCGGAACGTCCCACCAGTGCAACGGTTTTACCTTCTGGCAAGTCGAAGGAAATATTACGCAGTGCGGGAATATCACGCCCAGGATAAGTGAAAGTCACATTTTTGAATTCCACGTCACCTTTAACGCGTTTAACTTCCAGTTTACCTTCGTCTTTTTCCTGTTCCATATCCAGAATGGAGAACAGAGTCTGGCAGGCAGCCATACCGCGCTGGAACTGAGAGTTGACGTTAGTCAGAGATTTCAGCGGACGCATCAGGGCAATCATGGAAGAAAACACGACAGTGATGGTACCTGCGCTGAGCGTTTCCATAACAGACGGGAAGCTCGCCGCATACAATACGAAGGCCAGAGCCAGAGAAGCGATCAGCTGAATAATCGGGTCGGAAATTGAGGAAGCAGAAACCATACGCATACCTTGCTGACGCATGCGGTTACTGACTTTATCAAAACGCGCGGTTTCAACTTTCTGACCACCGAAGATCAACACTTCTTTATGGCCTTTCAGCATCTGCTCGGCGCTGGTTGTTACCTGCCCCATCGTGTTTTGCATCGTCTTACTGATATTACGGAAGCGCTTAGACACCACACGAATAACAACAGAAACAATCGGCGCAATCACTAACAGGATCACCGACAGCTGCCAGCTGTAATAGAACATCATGATAAACAGACCAATGATCGACGCGCCTTCACGTACGACTGTCACCAGCGCACTGGAGGAGGAGGATGCGACCTGTTCTGAATCATAGGTAATACGCGAAAGCAAGGTGCCGGTAGATTGCTGGTCAAAGAAAGCGACCGGCATTCTCATCATATGGCCGAACAGACGGCGGCGCATATGCATCACTACTTTGCCCGACACCCATGAAATGCAGTAGCTGGAAATGTAGCCACTGATACCACGAACGACCATCAGGCCGATAACAACCAGTGGCATCCAGAGAAGAATTGAGCGGTCAGCTTTACCAAAACCGTCATCCAACAGCGGCTTGAGCAAGGACAGCATGAAAGTATCACTGGCGGCGTTAGCGACCAGAGCAACAGCCGCAGCGATAAGCCCGGCTTTAAAAGGTGTGATCATCGGCCACAAGCGGCGGAATGTCTGCCATGTGGAGAGATCTTTATCGTTCATCATGCAATATCAACCAGCATCGAAAGAAATAGCGGTCTATTCTACTCATTATCTACTGATACTCCAAACTGACGGTGATACCAACGTGGGATTAATTGCTCGCGTAAGCCTTTAATTGTCCAATAATCATCATAAATGAACAGGCTCAACTGGCCTGATTCAGACGTCGAATGCCAGTCATAGCGCGCTTTGTTGTATCTGCTAACAACTTTATGCGCAGGCAGATGCCATTTATTGAAACGGGAAGCAGAAGCGAGTGAAGTAACAGGTTTAACCGTTCTCAGGAAGGGCGGAGTCGACGATGTATTGCTTCCATGGTGGGGTACCTGTAGCACTGTCGCCTGTAAACCCTGACGCCATTTCATGATGAGAGCCTTTTCTGTTTCCGCTTCAATATCTCCCGTCAGCAGCAAACTAAATGCCCCTTCACTGACGCGAATGACGCAACTTTCGTTGTTTCCCGCATCAGCGACCTGCCGCTCAGGCCACAGCACGTTGAACATCAGCCCTTGCCAGCGCCATTGCTCACCAGCAATGCATTGCAAATGGCTGTGCCCCGATATTGAGTTTTCCCGAAGCCGGGCATCGGGATACCGGATTTGTAATGACTCCAGTCCGCCACGGTGATCCATGTCGTTGTGACTGATAATTATCTGCTCAAGCTGAATATTTCGTCGGTTCAGGAACGGAATAATATTCTGCTCAGCAGCTGAACCCCCTTCCCATCTGTTACCAGTGTCATACAGAATCCCTTTTCCGTTTCTGCTGATGAGGACTGAAAGACCATGACCGACATCCAGCATATCGATCCGCCATCTTTCCGGCGGGAACCTGAGAAACCAGGTCACCGAAAGAGCAAGCAAAGAAAGTACAAGTGAAAAAGAGTGTTTAACAGGAATGAGGCGCCAGCAAATAATTATTAGCCACCCCAAAAGGCTAAACACCAGAAACGACTCACCAAGCGGAGTCCAGCCCGCGGCAAAAGGTTTTACCCCCCACATGGCCAGACTCAGCGATGAATCAGCGAGTTGCCAGACAATAATTTTCGCATTAATCAGCCAGCCCGCTGGCAGCAAATTTGTGAGTAAGGACAACAAAACTAAAGGCACGGTGATCAGTGAAACAACCGGCACCGCCCACATATTAGCCAAAAAAGAATAAGCATTAACTCCCTGAAAAATAGCAATTTGTATCGGTAAAAGAAGAAGTGTCATGCCCGTCTGTAAGTGACCCCAACGCAAGAATGACCAATACCAGGCATGCTGGAAACGTGCTGGAAGTGGCGCCCACTGGAACCAAAACACCAGCGAGGCCACTGCAAAACAGGATAACCAAAAGCTGTCTGACAGAAGATTCATGGGGTCTAAAAGCAGTAGCAGAGCCACTCCCCACAGCCAAATCTGCCATGGATGACAACGGATGCGAAAAAAACGAAGTGTCAGCCACATTGATACCGCCAGCGCAGCTCGCATAGCCGGTGCATTCCCACCCGACAGCCAGGCATAGGTCAGCATAAATGCCCCACTCACTATTAACGGGAAGCGATAGTCAATCATTCTTACCGGCAGATAAAATTGCAGACCACGCGCCAGCCACCAGCCAAACAAGGCGGCAATACCAATATGCAGCCCTGATATAGCCACCAGATGCGCGATCCCGGTTCTCTGCAACAAAAGTTTTTCCGGTCCCTGAATCAGCCCTTTCTCCCCAAAAGCCAATGCCACTAACACTGGCGTATTTTCCAGCTGCGGCATCCCCAGCTGTACCCGCCTGATAAATTGCTGACGAAGGGTGCTGTTATTATCAAGCAACACTGCACTGCGGATTGTCGCGGTCATAGGAGCATGCTGAGAAAGGGCCCAACGTTGAGCGTCAAAACCGCCTTCGTTGAGCAGGCTATGAACAGGACGCAAGCTGACCTTCAGCTGCCAGCGCTGACCGGCCTGCAGACTTTCCGCTTCCTCACGCCACTTTGTCCTGAACATAAGAGGTGGGAAGATTCTCCGGCCTTCAAATTTTTCAATTTTGAAATACTGAGATTGTTCACTGGCATTCCCAAGATTGATGGTTTGCAGAGTTGCTGTCACGTTTCTGGACGCTCCCTGAAATGCATTTATCTGCTGTATCTGAAGTCCTCCCTGAAAAGCCCCCCAGCTGAAACTGAGCAATGCGAGCGCAGATATCCTTAATACTTTTTGCTTTCCTCCGGCTAAATACCAGGCGAGACCACATAAAGCCGTCAGAACACCCGCAGAAGGTATTTGTGGGAGAAATATCAGTGGCAACATGCCGGTTATGACGGCTGCCGCGGCCTCATCCGTTGAGATTTTTATTTTTCACACCCTTCCGTTTAACCACCAATACCTTCGGTGGCTTTCCGTGCCGGAGTATGATTTTCAGGCGAATGATGGACAAGCAGAAGACAGTATCAATGCGGGACATTACGCAAAATATCGAAGGGAGACGGGTTATGAAGGGTTAATTATCAGTAATAAAAGCAAAAAAAACGGCACCCCGAAGGGTACCGTTTACGTTCGCTATAGGCAGACATTTATGTTCAGGCCAAAGCCTTAACCATAAATATTCGCGCGATCACGCAACTCTTTGCCTGGTTTAAAGTGAGGAACATACTTGCCGTCCAGCTCAACTTTATCACCCGTTTTAGGGTTGCGCCCAACACGCGGAGCACGGTAGTGAAGAGAAAAACTGCCAAACCCACGGATTTCGATGCGTTCACCATCAGCCAAGGTTGCAGCCATATGCTCAAGCATCTCTTTCACTGCATCCTCAACAGCTTTCGCCGGGATATGAGAGTGCTGGCCAGCAAGTCTTTCAATAAGTTCAGACTTGGTCATAGTACCTCCAAGCTTTGCAGCTAAACTACCGTTTCGGGGCAACAGAGTTGCCCCCCGTCATTACTCGCCTTTTGCCGCTTTGAACGCTTCAGCCATAGCGTTAGAGAAGTTGCTTTCGTCTGGTTTGTTGTTAACAACAGCGATTGCATCTTTCTCGTCTGCTTCGTCCTTAGCACGGACGGACAGGCTTACTACGCGGTTCTTACGATCAACACCGGTGAATTTAGCTTCAACTTCATCACCAACGCTCAGAACCAGAGTTGCGTCTTCAATACGGTCGCGAGAAGCTTCTGAAGCGCGCAGGTAACCTTCTACGCCACCAGCTAATTCAACTGTAGCACCTTTGGCGTCAACTGCTGTGACTTTACCAGTAACAATAGTACCTTTCTTGTTAACAGACAGGTAGTTATTGAATGGATCTTCAGCCAGTTGCTTCACGCCCAGGGAGATACGTTCACGTTCTGCGTCAACTTGCAGGACCACAGCTGCGATTTCGTCGCCTTTTTTGTATTCACGTACTGCTTCTTCGCCTGCAACGTTCCAGGAGATGTCAGACAGGTGAACCAGGCCGTCGATGCCGCCGTCCAGACCAATGAAGATACCGAAGTCAGTGATTGACTTGATTTTACCTTCAACACGGTCGTTCTTGTTGTGGGTCTCTGCGAATTGCTGCCATGGGTTGTTTTTGCATTGTTTCAGGCCCAGGGAGATACGACGACGTTCTTCGTCGATATCCAGAACCATAACTTCAACAACATCGCCCACGTTAACAACTTTAGATGGGTGGATGTTTTTGTTAGTCCAATCCATTTCAGAAACGTGAACCAGACCTTCAACGCCTTCTTCGATTTCTACGAAGCAGCCGTAATCAGTCAGGTTGGTAACGCGACCAGTCAGTTTAGTACCTTCTGGGTAACGTTTAGCGATAGCGACCCATGGATCTTCGCCCAGTTGTTTCAGACCCAGTGACACACGGGTACGTTCGCGGTCGAATTTAAGGACTTTAACAGTGATTTCATCGCCGACATTAACGATTTCGCTTGGGTGCTTAACGCGCTTCCAAGCCATGTCAGTGATGTGCAGCAGGCCGTCAACGCCGCCCAGATCAACGAATGCACCGTAGTCAGTGAGGTTCTTAACGATACCTTTAACTTCCATGCCTTCCTGCAGGTTTTCCAGCAGCTGATCGCGCTCTGCGCTGTTCTCAGACTCAATTACTGCACGACGGGAAACAACAACGTTGTTGCGTTTCTGGTCCAGTTTGATGACTTTGAACTCAAGATCTTTGCCTTCGAGATGCAGCGTGTCGCGAACAGGACGAACGTCTACCAGTGAACCTGGCAGGAACGCACGGATACCGTTCAGCTCAACAGTGAAACCGCCTTTAACTTTACCGTTGATAACACCGGTAACAGTTGCAGATTCTTCGTAAGCTTTTTCCAGCGTGATCCAAGCTTCATGACGTTTAGCTTTTTCACGGGACAGCAGAGTTTCACCGAAGCCGTCTTCAACAGCGTCCAGCGCAACATCAACTTCGTCGCCAACCTGGATTTCCAGTTCGCCCTGTGCGTTTTTGAATTGTTCTGCCGGGATTGCAGACTCAGATTTCAGACCGGCGTCAACCAGTACGATATCTTTGTCGATTGACACAACAACACCACGAACGATGGAACCAGGACGGGTTTCGATTGTTTTTAAGGATTCTTCAAAGAGTTGAGCAAAAGATTCAGTCATGTTGATAATCTTTAGGTTCTTAAGTTTAACGTCCATCTGGCTTCCTGCTGGATGGGGTTGTTTCAAATGCCCCGCTACAGATCCTTGCGGCGAGGTTAAAAAAAACTATAGCCAAAACTGGCACTGAATATTCTTCAGCACCAGATTACGGCTCGATTACCGGGTTTGTTTTTGCGGCAATCCTAGAATTTCTGTGGCATAAGCCAGCGCTTTTTCGATGACTTCGTCGATGGACATGCTGGTTGAATCCAGCAATAACGCATCGGAAGCAGCCACTAAAGGCGCAATAGATCTATTACGATCACGATCATCGCGTTCTTTGATCTCGGCTAAAAGCCGTTCAAAGTTAACACTAAAGCCTTTTTCCTGCAACTGTAGCATTCTTCTGTTTGCACGCTCTTCGGAACTGGCATCCAGAAATATCTTTACAGGGGCATCAGGGAAAACCACGGTGCCCATATCTCGACCATCGGCAATCAGGCCCGGTGTATCGCGGAATGCGCGCTGCCGGCGCAATAATGCTTCACGAACGCGGGGAAATGCCGCCGCCTGAGACGCCGTATTCCCAACTGTTTCGGTGCGGATTTCGTTGGTAACATCCTCACCTTCTAAAATAACGTGTAACTGCCCATCCTGAGCCACAAAACGAACATCGAGATGTGCGGCAAGCGGAACGAGCGCCTCTTCTGAGACAATATCAACCTGATGATGCAAAGCCGCCAGCGCTAATACGCGGTAAATCGCGCCGGAATCGAGCAGATGCCAGTTAAAGGCTTCGGCCAGTGCCTTGCACAACGTACCTTTACCTGCACCACTTGGCCCATCAACGGTGATTACCGGGGCTAAAGCCGTCATTTTTGTCTCCTTTCGGTGGGGTATACCCGCTTCATTAGTCTCACAGGACTAATTCAGGAGCGGCATTATACGCTGCCTTTACGACAACTGTTACCCCACAATTTTCAGTTGCCTAAAAAGCGGACGGTTCTGAGCCTGAAAACAAAAAAACGGACATCGTGTGATTGATGTCCGTTCGCTCAGTGGCATTCACAGTGAAAGACTATGCCAGAGTGCTGATTCCTGCCAGACGTTCAAAATAGTCCGGGAATGTTTTCGCCGTGCATTTCGGGTCCAGAATAGTCACCGGCGTATCCGATAACGCCACCAGCGAGAAACACATCGCCATGCGGTGATCATTATAGGTTCCGATCTCGGCAAACTTCAGTGATTTTGGCGGTTCAACGCGAATATAATCTTCGCCCTCTTCCACTGTCGCACCGACTTTACGCAATTCTGTCGCCATTGCCGCCAGACGATCGGTTTCTTTAACGCGCCAGTTATAGATATTACGCAGCGTCGTCGGGCCTTCGGCAAACAATGCGGCGGTAGCAATGGTCATCGCGGCATCTGGAATATGGTTCATGTCCATGTCGATGCCTTTCAGCTCGCCACGGGTACATTCAATGTAGTCATCAGCCCAGTGAATGGTTGCGCCCATTTTTTCCAGCACATCTGCAAAACGGATATCGCCCTGCATACTGTTTTTACCGATACCGGTCACGCGAACCGTGCCGCCTTTGATCGCAGCTGCGGCCAGGAAATAGGACGCGGAAGACGCATCGCCTTCGACCAGATAAGAACCCGGGGACACATATTGCTGACGACCTTTAATACTGAATTTCTGATACTGGTGGTTTTCCACTTCAATACCGAAGGTTTTCATCAGGTTAAGGGTAATGTCGATATAAGGTTTGGAAACCAGATCACCTTTAATCTGAATCGTCGTGTCGTTGTCTGCCAGCGGAGCTGTCATTAACAGCGCAGTCAGGAACTGGCTGGAAACGCTGCCATCAACACTGACGTCGCCACCACTAAAACCACCGCGCAGACGCAGCGGCGGATAATTTTCCTGCTCCAGATAATCAATCTGCGCGCCGCCCTGACGAAGTGCATCCACCAGATGACCGATCGGACGCTCTTTCATGCGCGGCTCGCCGGTCAGCACGACATCTTGTTCGCCCAGACATAACGCCGCAGCCAGCGGACGCATTGCGGTGCCCGCATTGCCCAGAAAAAGTTCCAGACCTTTAGCGTTGGAAAAAGCGTGGCCCAGACCATCAATTTCGCATTCGGTACGATCCGCCGATAAACGATGCGTAACGCCCAGTTGCGTCAGTGCGGTGAGCATATGGCGAACATCGTCGCTGTCGAGCAGGTTAGTCAGGCGGGTAGTGCCCTGTGCAAAAGCAGCCAGTAAAAGTGCGCGGTTGGAAACACTTTTTGAGCCAGGTAAATTGATGCTGCCGTTAACCAGTGCAACGGGTTGTAATGTCAGGGATTCCACTCTTTCTCCAATTCTTCTTTTCATAAAATGACCCCGGACATTGAGCCGGGGTCATTTTTAAGGCTACTTACTTAAGCATTCTGCGGGCCCGAAAGCCAGCACGCTTAGCCGTGGCGTTTTTCAAACTCTGCCATGAAGTCGGTCAGTGCTTTCACGCCTTCAATCGGCATCGCATTATAAATAGATGCACGCATACCACCAGCCACACGGTGGCCTTTCAATGCCTGCAGACCGGCTTCCTGCGCCTGATCCAGGAAAAGTTTGTCCAGAGAAGCATCAGCCATCTGGAAAGGAACGTTCATCCACGAACGGTTTTCCGCAGCCACCGGGTTACGGTAGAAACCGGTACGGTCGATAGCACCATACAACAGTTCGGCTTTCGCGCGGTTGCGTTTTTCCATTTCACGCAGACCACCTTGCTCTTTCAGCCACTTGAATACCATGCCTGATAAATACCACGCGAAGGTCGGCGGGGTATTGAACATAGAGTCGTTCTCAGCCAGCACGGTATAATCAAGAATGGAAGGCAATTCAGTGCGCGCTTTACCCAGCAAGTCTTCGCGAACGATAACCAGTGTCAGGCCGGCAGGACCGATGTTTTTCTGTGCGCCGGCATAAATCACACCAAAACGGCTGACATCAATCGGGCGGGAGAGAATGCAGGATGAGTAATCCGCAACGACGATTTTGTCACCAAAATCAGGCATTTCGTCGATAGCGATACCATCGATAGTTTCATTTGGGCAGTAATGAACGTAGGCAGAATCTGCATTCAGCTTCCATTCATTCATTGGCAGAATGCCACGTTTACCGTCAACGGTCGTCGTGACATCAATAACATTCGGTGTGCAATATTTTTTCGCTTCGTTGACTGCGCTGTGAGCCCAGTAACCACCATCAATATAATCGGCTGAGGATTTATCACCCAGCAGGTTCATTGGCACAGCAGCAAATTGCGCGCGTGCGCCGCCGTGGCAAAAGAGCACTTTGTAGTTCGAGGGAATATTCAGCAGATCACGGATATCCTTTTCGGACTCTTCAGCAACCTGGATAAACTCCTTACTGCGGTGACTGATTTCCATCACCGAGGTACCCAGTCCGTGCCAGTTACAAAGTTCCTGTTCTGCACGACGCAACACTTCAGCCGGGATCATTGCCGGACCTGCACTAAAATTATAAACCTGAGTCATTTCCCCTCACCACTTCTCTGAGACAGCCACATAGTTGCCTTTAATTTACCGGTTTTATCATTGGAAACAAGCCATCTGTAACGGTTATTCCTCATGACCTGATAAAGCGCGTTGAGATCTGCGTCACAAGGTTATTTACTCCCTGGAAAGCTGATTTAGCAGGATTATCTGTTCACACCCGCACAGTGCTCAGTGCTCTCACCCAGGTGATATTCTGACACCGTGGGCAGGTGGCTTTTTCACCTACTTTGAATGACTTAATCAGGCTGCACCGATGGCAGGCATAGAGCCCGCTGGTCATCATCAGGGTTTCGATATCGATATAATCTTCGGGTAAAACCGGCAACCCCGGCTCCACATCGTCTTCCTGACGGAAGTAAACGCTCAGGCCGCCATTGGCTTCCAGAAAAGCCAGCCGGACCTGTCCAAGATGTTCGACACCTTTTTGGCGCAACTCCATATAAAACTCGCCTTTGGTAATATTTTCCCTCGCCATGGTTTCCCACTCGAACATACCGTCGCGAATAATGATCAGCGGTTTGCCTTCCATCCAGTTCTGAAAATGGCGGCTTTTATCCATCAGCCAGGTAGAAAGACGGTAAAGCAGCAGGATGGAGAAGAAGACCGCAAACACCGGCAGCAAAGGTACATCGTCATAGAAAGTGACGTCACCGGCCGCAGAGCCCAGCGTCAGAATAATCACCACTTCGAATAAAGAAAGCTGGTTGACCCCGCGACGCCCGGTGAGTTTCAGAAATATAAACACCACTACAAAGATGAAAAAACAACGGAATGTTACCTCTCCCAGATACTCCAGAGGGAACTTATCCAGTGTCATACGTTTGATATCAAAAGCCTGCATAGATGCCTCACGGGAAGTGAAAACAGCGGCTTACGGACCGCGGATTTACAGACAAGCTTAGCGCGTTACAACGCGATTACATTCTTAACACGAATACATGGAGCTAATACGCAAAACCCCGTATCATTGCGCGTTTTTAGCACGCTCAAAAGTGAACTCAATGACGCAAACTTTTATTCCTGGTAAAGACGCGGCGCTGGAAGACTCCATTTCCCGCTTCCAACAAAAACTCACCGATCTCGGCTTTAATATCGAAGAAGCTTCTTGGCTGAATCCGGTTCCCCACGTCTGGTCAGTGCACATTCGCGACCGCGACTGCCCGCTGTGCTTCACCAACGGTAAAGGCGCCAGCAAAAAAGCTGCTCTGGCTTCTGCTCTGGGTGAATATTTTGAGCGTCTGTCGACCAACTATTTCTTCGCGGATTTCTATCTTGGCAAAGACATCGCCAATGGCGATTTCGTCCACTATCCGAATGAGAAGTGGTTCCCGCTGCCGGAAGATGACAGCCTGCCAGCTGGCATTCTGGATGAACGTCTGCACGATTTTTATGACGCAGAGAAAGAACTGGTTGCCAGTGATCTGATCGACCTGCAATCCGGCAATCCTGATCGTGGTATCTGCGCCCTGCCGTTTACCCGTCAGTCAGATCTGCAAACCGTTTATATTCCGATGAACATCATCGGCAACCTGTACGTTTCCAACGGGATGTCCGCGGGTAACACCGCTAATGAAGCGCGCGTTCAGGGTCTGTCCGAAGTCTTCGAGCGCTACGTCAAAAATCGCATCATTGCAGAATCCATCAGCCTGCCAGAAATTCCTGCTGAGGTTCTGGCGCGCTATCCGGGTGTGGTTGAAGCCATCGCCAAACTGGAAGAAGAAGGTTTCCCTATTCTTTCTTATGACGCCTCTCTGGGCGGCAATTATCCGGTTATTTGTGTGGTTCTTTTCAACCCGGCGAACGGCACCTGTTTCGCTTCCTTTGGTGCGCACCCGGATTTCGGCGTGGCACTGGAACGTACCGTCACTGAGCTGTTGCAGGGCCGCAGCCTGAAAGATCTGGATGTCTTCACTGCACCGACCTTCGATGACGAAGAAGTGGCCGAGCACGCCAACCTTGAAACTCACTTCATCGATTCAAGTGGTCTGATTTCGTGGGATATGTTCAAACAGGACGCAGACTATCCGTTTGCAGACTGGAGCTTCAGCGGCACCACTGAAGAAGAATTCGCCACTTTGATGGCTATCTTCGATAAAGAAGATGCTGAAGTGTATATCGCTGATTACGAACATCTGGACGTGTATGCCTGCCGCATTATCGTTCCGGGCATGTCCGACATCTATCCTGCAGAAGATCTGCTGCTGGCCAACAACAGCATGGGTGCGCATCTGCGTGACCAACTGCTGGCGTTGCCGGACAGTGACCTGCCAAAAGAAACCTATCTTGAGATGATCACTCAGCTCGATGATGAAGGTCTGGATGACTTCACCCGCGTACGTGAATTGCTGGGCATTGCCAGCGGTAAAGACAACGGCTGGTACACGCTGCGTGTCGGTGAGCTGAAATCTATGCTGGCACTGGCCGGTGGTGATTTGGATCAGGCGCTGACCTGGGCTGAATGGGCGCATGAGTTCAACTCTTCCGTCTACAGCGATGAGCGCAACAACTATTACCGTTGTCTGCAAACTCTGCTGCAATTGTCCCTGGAAGAAGATCGCGAACCCGCACAGTACTACAACGCCTTCGTGAAAATGTACGGTCAGAAAGCGGTTGAAGATGCTTCTGCAGCTATCAGCGGTGAAGTTCGTTTCCATAGCCTGTTTGCAGTTGATCCTGAACTTAAAGCATTGCCAGCCCACCAGGCGCTGCTTGGCGCATACGAAAAACTGCAAGTCGCAAAACGTCGTCACTGGTCGAAAGCGTAATCAAACGGACATGATGAATTGATTAAAGCCAGCGGGATTTCCTGCTGGTTTTTTTATTTATACATTCAACGCAGATCCTGCGCATGTGCTGCTCTCTTTGTCCGCAAAGGTTTGACTCAGCCATTAAAATGACGTGTAATTCCGCGCGAAATAATGTGCTTTTGGCGTTTTTACGACAAAAATATGACACTTATTTTTATGCATTTTTTTATGGGTTAAATCAAAGTGAAATTTACAGACTAAAAATAGTGATATTAATTAACATTAAAGCCTTATTATTAACCCGAAAGTAAAAATAATTTTGAGCACCCTCAACTTTATTTGCAAAAATTAAAATGTTTTTATATCAGCATTTTCAATGATTTAACACCAAAACCACCCCTTCAGTAGTACGCCGAAAACCACCAAAAACCGCCTCGTATGATCCACGTCAATTTTTACGTTATACTGCTTTGCTAGTATCTCGTTGCGCAGTGCATAGCCCTGAATAAGAGAGTTAATGTGAAAGCTGACAACCCCTTCGATCTCATTTTACCCGCCGCTACAGCAAAAGTTGCTGAAGATGCCGGCGTTTATAAAGCCACCAAACAGCCGTTAAAAACATTCTTTTTAGCCATTACTGCTGGCGTCTTTATTTCTATTGCTTTTGCTTTTTATATCACCGCCACCACAGGCACCGGAACCGTACCTTATGGTCTTGCAAAACTCGTCGGGGGCATCTGCTTCTCACTGGGTCTGATGCTGGTCGTAGTGTGTGGCGCTGACCTGTTCACTTCCACTGTGCTTATCGTGATTGCAAAAGCCAGCGGTCGTATCACCTGGGGGCAATTGGCGTGCAATTGGGTCAATGTCTATATTGGTAACCTGATTGGCTGCCTGTTCTTTGTGGCTCTGATTTGGTTCTCCGGTGAATACATGGTCGATAATGGCTTGTGGGGCCTCAATGTCTTGCAAACCGCTGACCATAAAATGCATCACACATTTATCGAAGCCGTATGTCTTGGGATCCTCGCTAACCTGATGGTTTGTCTGGCGGTATGGATGAGTTACTCCGGCCGTAGCTTGATGGACAAAATGTTCGCCATGATTTTGCCAGTGGGTATGTTCGTCGCCAGCGGCTTTGAACACAGCATTGCCAACATGTTCATGATCCCTTTAGGTATCGTAGTGAAAAACTTTGCGACACCAGAATTCTGGCAGGCTGTCGGGGCAACACCGGCACAATTCGCAGAACTGAACATCTCTAACTTTATCATCGACAATCTCATCCCTGTGACCATAGGTAACATCATCGGGGGCGGTTTGCTGGTAGGGTTAACGTACTGGGTTATATATCTTCGCGATGAGAAGCACCACTGATACAACGTGGCAGTCTTGTTACGACAGTTTTACTCGTGATTTTTAAAGAAATCCAAATTAGAAGGTAGGTGCAAAATGTCCAAGCTCAATGAAAAATTGACCAACGCATGGCAAGGTTTTAGTGCTGGTGAATGGCAGAATGGCGTAAACGTCCGTGACTTCATTCAGAAGAACTACACACCGTATGAAGGTGATGAGTCCTTCCTGGCTGCCGCTACCGAAGCGACAACCACCCTGTGGGATAAAGTAATGGATGGTATCAAACTGGAGAACCGCACTAAGGCTCCTGTTGATTTCGATACTGACGTTGCCTCTACCATCACTTCTCACGATGCCGGTTACATCAATAAATCTCTGGAAACTATCGTTGGTCTGCAAACTGACGCGCCATTGAAACGTGCTCTGATCCCATTCGGCGGCATCAAAATGGTTGAAGGTTCATGTAAAGTTTATGGCCGTGAACTGGATCCAGCGCTGAAAAAAGTTTTCACTGATTATCGTAAAACGCACAACCAGGGCGTATTTGATGTTTACACCAAAGACATCCTGAACTGCCGTAAATCCGGTGTTCTGACTGGTCTGCCAGATGCGTATGGCCGTGGCCGTATCATCGGTGACTACCGTCGCGTTGCACTGTACGGTATCGACTTCCTGATGGCCGATAAATACGCACAATTCCAGTCTCTGCAAGACGACCTGGAAAATGGCGTAAACCTGGAAATGACCATCCAGCTGCGTGAAGAAATCTCTGAACAACACCGTGCACTGGGCCAGATTAAAGAAATGGCTGCTAAATACGGTTGCGACATTTCTGGTCCTGCGACTAACGCACAGGAAGCTGTACAGTGGACTTACTTCGGCTACCTGGCTGCAGTTAAATCTCAGAACGGCGCTGCAATGTCCTTCGGCCGCGTATCAACTTTCCTTGACGTGTTCATCGAACGTGATATCAAAGCAGGCAAACTGACAGAAGAACAAGCTCAGGAACTGATTGACCATCTGGTCATGAAACTGCGTATGGTTCGTTTCCTGCGTACACCTGAGTATGATGAACTGTTCTCCGGTGACCCAATCTGGGCAACTGAATCTCTGGCAGGTATGGGCGTTGACGGCCGTACTCTGGTTACCAAAAGCAGCTTCCGCTTCCTGAATACCCTGTACACCATGGGGCCTTCACCTGAGCCGAACATGACCATCCTGTGGTCTGAAAAACTGCCAATGAACTTCAAAAAGTACGCAGCGAAAGTGTCTATCGATACCTCATCTGTACAGTATGAGAACGATGACCTGATGCGTCCTGACTTCAACAACGATGATTATGCTATCGCTTGTTGTGTGAGCCCGATGGTTGTGGGTAAACAAATGCAGTTCTTCGGCGCTCGTGCAAACCTGGCAAAAACCATGTTGTACGCAATCAACGGCGGCGTTGATGAAAAAATGAAAATCCAGGTTGGTCCTAAAGAAGCACCAATGATGGATGAAGTCCTGACCTTTGATAAAGTCATGGACCGCATGGATCACTTCATGGACTGGTTGGCTAAACAGTACGTGACTGCGCTGAACATCATTCACTACATGCACGACAAATACAGCTACGAAGCATCGCTGATGGCTCTGCATGACCGTGACGTTTATCGCACCATGGCGTGTGGTATCGCAGGTCTGTCAGTTGCTGCTGACTCCCTGTCTGCTATCAAATACGCAAAAGTTAGCACCATCCGTGACGAAGACGGCCTGGCTGTAGACTTCAAAATTGAAGGCGAATATCCACAGTTCGGTAACAACGATTCTCGCGTAGATGACATCGCTTGTGACCTGGTAGAACGTTTCATGAAGAAAATTCAGAAACTGCGTACCTACCGTGGCGCTGTAGCAACTCAGTCTGTTCTGACCATCACCTCTAACGTGGTTTATGGTAAGAAAACGGGTAACACTCCAGACGGTCGTCGCGCTGGCGCTCCATTTGGTCCAGGTGCTAACCCAATGCACGGTCGTGACCAGAAAGGTGCGGTTGCCTCTCTGACTTCTGTTGCTAAACTGCCGTTTGCTTACGCGAAAGATGGTATTTCTTATACCTTCTCTATCGTTCCAAATGCGCTGGGTAAAGACGATGATGTGCGTAAAGCAAACCTCGCTGGCCTTATGGATGGTTACTTCCACCACGAAGCGTCCATTGAAGGTGGTCAACACCTGAACGTGAACGTGATGAACCGCGAAATGCTGTTAGATGCGATGGAACATCCTGAAAACTATCCTCAGCTGACCATCCGTGTTTCTGGTTACGCAGTGCGTTTCAACTCACTGACTAAAGAACAGCAACAAGACGTTATTACTCGTACTTTCACCAAGTCCCTGTAATAACTCAGCCTTGTAATCTGGTCTGATAAAAGGCTCCACAATGTGGAGCCTTTGTTTCATCTCTCCCTGCCCTGCACTGTCTGCACGACAGTCTGTTTTGCCAGAGCGCTATACGTTGTGGATCTCTGGCAAAGCAGTAGCACCATTGCTGACAATCAACCTTATTGATTGTCTGGTATCATAAACCTGTGGTTTCCAGTTTATCTCTGCCAGGCCAGCACCCGCACATGTAGACTGCTATTCATTGGTCAATATGGAGAATAACCCGCAATGTCAGTTCAAGGTCGCATCCACTCATATGAATCCTGTGGCACCGTTGACGGCCCAGGTATCCGTTTCATTGTTTTCTTTCAGGGCTGCCTGATGCGTTGCATGTATTGCCATAACCGCGATACCTGGGACACGCACGGCGGGACAGAGATCAATGTTGATGATTTAATGAAAGAAGTCGTGACCTATCGCCACTTTATGAATGCTTCCGGCGGTGGTGTGACGGCGTCAGGTGGCGAAGCCATCCTTCAGGCAGAATTTGTGCGCGACTGGTTCCGCGCCTGCCAGAAGGAAGGGATTAATACCTGTCTGGACACCAACGGTTTTGTCCGCCGTTATGATCCGGTGATCGACGAATTACTGGATGTCTCAGATCTGGTTATGCTCGATCTTAAGCAAATGAACGACGATATTCACCAGAATCTGGTCGGCGTTTCTAACCACCGTACGCTGGACTTTGCCCGCTATCTGGCAAAACGTAATCAGCGCACCTGGATCCGTTATGTTGTGGTACCGGGCTGGTCAGACGATGATGAGTCCGCGCATAAACTCGGCGAGTTCACCAAAGACATGACTAACATCGAGAAGATTGAACTGTTGCCATATCATGAACTCGGCAAACATAAATGGACGGCAATGGGCGAGAAATACGGACTGGACGGTGTCAATCCGCCTACTAAAGAAATCATGGAAAGAGTGAAAAACATTCTCGCCAGCTACGGGCATAAAGTTATCTATTAAACACAGATATCAAGCCCATTAAAAAGACGCCATTTGGCGTCTTTTTTGCTTTGTGAGACTAAGATTCTCAATGAAACCATATCCAAAATAATTGGAGTTGCACCAAGGCGGCAAGTGAGGAGACCCCGATGAGCTGACCTAAGTCAGTGATTCGGGTCCCGAAGCGTAGCTAACGCAGTTGCAGCTTCAAGAATGAAGGGTACTACGCTGCGGCCACAGGATTATGAGTATGATCCGCTTTACGCATCAGCATCATCAGATAGACCAGCGAAACCACTGCGATCATCACAAACAGCAAACGGTCAGAATAACTCTGCATCAGCATCGCGGTCATTGTCGGTCCCGCAAGGCTGCCGATGGTGTAACTCATTAGCAACGCCTGATTCATCGCCACCAGCTCATCAGCACTCACTTTCTCACAGGCCCATGACATCGCGACCGGATACAGCGTAAAGCCCGCACATCCGAGGATAAACAGCGTCGGCGCCATCGCATACCCACTGAGCATGGCAATACTGCCGAGGATCACACAAAATATCTGGATGCGTAAAACCATCAGGCGACCATAGCGATCTGCCAGACGTCCTACCGGCCACTGTCCGATAATCCCCGCGCTGACCAGCAATGCCATCCAGTAACCTACGTTCGCATCACTCATTCCCTGATGCGCCAGGAACAGCGGCATCAGTCCGTAGAGTGAACCGAGGACAATACCGGAAATAATACAGCCATTTATCCCCAGACGTGCATTACGCCGTCTGAACATCGGCATCACCGCATGGCGCGGTTGTTCACTGTCCTGATCCTCAATATGTGTTAACAGCAAAGGCAGCATCGCAATCACAATCAGTGCAGTCACCCACGGTAAAACGCTGAAGATTGCCGTTGGTACGGTTCCGACCAGTAACTGCCCTGCTACCGTTCCGATGTAATACATGATCATATACGCCGCCAGCAGCTGGCCACGATTTTTGACTGTTCCGCTTCGTAACAGCGCACTTTCCACCACAACCCAGATCAGCGCACACCCAATCCCCGCGACGAAACGGGCCGAAACCCACGTCCAGAAACTCATGGATAGCGCCAGTCCTGCGGTGGCAACAGCAAATATTACACAGGAAAGGTAATAGCTTCGGTTGAAACCAATGCGTTTTATCAGCCCGCCTGCAAGCAAAGTGCCCAGCAGGTTACCGGTAAAATACGATGAACTGACCAGCCCGACCTGCCAGGTCGGTAGCTGTTCATGGCTGAGCCAAAGGGGTACCAGCGTGTTTAAAACGGCGATAGAAATCGTCAGCAAAAGGAGTCCGCACAAGAGCAGAGATACGGGGCGAGAATAGGCGGACATAGGACGTTGATGACCACAAACAGGAGGAAATTGCGCGCATCATGCCACTGACGAATTAAAAGTCAATCTGGCAAAAATTGACCTGAGCACAAACTGCAGAGTGATGATTGAAATCGTTAATCAAGCGCGTGTATCAGGAATCATGATGCTTTAATGACAAGTCAATATCACCATGATAACAAACGAGTTTGCATTTACCGCAACCGTTACATTTTGCGCTATCAACGCTGGGTTGATTTTGTTGATTAAAAAATATTGCCGTGCGCGGACACGCAATTTCGCACATCCTGCACAAGTCATCCATGCGACCAAGACATTGCGGCAAAATCACCGGACGCAAACTAGTATCCATCACGACAGCGGCATCCAGCGCACCATTCTCGCAGGATAACGTACAGGCGCCACAAGCATCACATTCCGCATACTCAATGGCCAGTATCGCCTTCCCTTCACGGATACTCAAAATACCCACCGGGCAAGCCTCTGCACAGCGACCACAGCCATCGCATTTTTGGATAAACTGCGACTCTGCTATTGCCTGAGGCGGACGCGCGCACTGGCGAACCAGCAATGCTTTCTCCGGGCTGACAGTTTGTTCAACAGCCTGTTTTGCGGGTGACAACAAACCGCGGAATAATCCACGGCGGCTGACGGTTCTGCTGCTCATCCAGGTCCGGTAGAAACCAGCGTCGCGTGGATCGCTCATCAGAAATACAGATCCGCTGTTTTCACATCCAGACCCTGCTGCTGGATCCAGCCAAAGAGCGTGGATTCCGCCAGTACAGCCACACCCACGTAAAACGGATGATCAGCTTTCTGCCGCAACAATTCCAGATAACGCCCTGACCACGGCAACAAATGCATTGTCAGAAATTCATTCAACAATGCCGGAGAGTTTTCCGCCAGCCACGCAGACATCATCAGTAGTAAACCAATGTGATCCTCTGGTTCTGCCTGTGTCAGGTGCGGTTCGATGCCGTTTTCGCGCATCCACTGCCGGAGCACCAGCGTTGAATCGCCAAACACGACAGACTCTTTGTCCAGATAGACCGAGCCCCACGGCGGTGCTGGCAGCGCGTAAGGGCCTACAAACAGGCGCTGATAGGCGTCCGCGAGGCTTTCTTGCGCCTGATCAATCTGGCTGAAATATTCATTCACCTGCACTTTGGCATCTTCAGTGGCACAGGGCCACAAGGGTGCCCATTCGCTGTTTTCCAGTAATGCAATTAAAGGCTGAACTTCGCGGGAATCTGGCGGATAAAATAATACGGCACCTAAAATCTTACCGGTTAAACTGATTGATTCTGCTGACATAATTCACTCTGCTTAGAGAGAACACGCCATCGCAAGCGACGTGTTCTCTGATAAATCGGACTACTGATCATTTAGCCGCTGACGGCCATTCCCACAGTCATATGCAAACCATAGAAAATGGCGCGACCAATCAGCTCACTGGCAAATACCAGCACGAACGCCAGAATCATTGATGCCAGTGCCGGACGTTTGCGCATAATCAGCGGACAGAACCAGCAGCCGAGACCGAGAATTACCAGCACCAGCCGCCAGACTGACAGCGAACCGTATTGCGGGATCAGGGCAGAAGCCGCCTGAACAGAACTGTTGATGCCTGCCAGACTTGCGCTTTGCAGCATAACGACTGCCATACTCACGACCAGCGCAGCAAGACTGATAACCGGCAACAGGCGCAGCCCGCAACCACTGATATTCGCACCACGAAGCAGCAGATAACCCAGAACCGGACCACCGATCAGCACCGTCAGCCCGAAATGGAAGAAGGTATACGCATTATCCCAGGTCGGCACGGTATCAATTTCATAAACGCGGCACATTGCGTAGACAAAGCCGATACCGGCCAGCATGGTGACGATCAACCAGATTTTGCCCAGTACGCGCGGCATCTTATTAACCATCGCCAGCAGCCAGTAAATCCCGCCTAAGGCAAAGAAGAATGATCCGCTACCGATTTCGTTGCTCAGCGGCGACGCCCCCAGCCGGTTCAGCGAGTTAAATGCACGCAGGGGTGAGCCCAGATGCAGAACTGAAGCGATAAAAGCAATCGCCATTAGTGCCCACAGGAAGAACATCGAAAGATGTATCCTTCGGACATCTTCTTTACTGCGTTGGGTGAGAAGCGCGATAGCCAGCACAATAAATGCACCCACCACACACTGCCCCAGAACCGTAAAGACCATTAAAGGCCATTCATGCCATCCGTTTCCCATCTCAAACCTCCTTCGGGTTAGCCAGATAACCCGTGGTATCGCCTACAGGACGGCAATTCGCATTGGGTTTGATGACGATATTTGGGTGTGTAAAATGTGAGGCCGGCAACGGAGCCACTTCAGCCAGATCACCGTATTTTGCACGCAGCTCTTCAATCGGCGCCATATCCAGCGCACGTAACGGGCAGGATTCCACACAAATCGGTTTCTTACCTTCCGCAATACGCTCATAGCAGCCGTCGCATTTGGTCATATGACCTTTGGCTTCGTTGTACTGTGGCGCACCGTACGGACACGCCATGTGACAATAACGGCAACCGATGCAAACGTCTTCGTTCACCACCACGAACCCATCTTCACGCTTATGCATCGCGCCACTCGGACACACTTTGGTACAGGCTGGATCTGCGCAGTGGTTGCAGGAAATCGACAGATAATACGCAAAGACATTCTGATGCCAGCCATCGCCGTCCTTCTGCCAGTCGCCACCGGCATATTCATAGATGCGGCGGAAACTGACGTCCGGCGTTAAGTTTTTGAAATCTTTACAGGCCAGTTCGCAGGTTTTGCATCCTGTGCAGCGGCTTGAGTCAATATAAAAACCATATTGAGTTGTCATGTTTTACTCCGTTAAACCTTAGCCACTTGCACAAGGTTGGTATGAGAGGGGTTACCTTTCGCCAGCGGTGAAGGTCTTTGAGAAGTCAGTACGTTAATGCTACCCGCACGGTCAATCTTTTTGCTGTCAGGGGAATACCAGGCACCTTCTCCGAGCGCCACAACGCCCGGCATCATGCGCGGCGTCACTTTGGCAGCAATCTGAACTTCGCCACGATCGTTGAAGATGCGGATCATGTCGCCGTTGGTGATGCCACGCTGCGCAGCATCCATCGGGTTGATCCACATTTCCTGACGGCATGCGGCTTTCAGCACATCAACGTTGCCGTAAGTGGAGTGCGTACGCGCCTTGTAGTGGAAACCGGTCAGCTGTAACGGATATTTGCTGGCCAGCGGATCGTCATAGTTTTCGAAACCAGCGGCATAGACCGGCAACGGATCAATGACATCGTCTTTAGAGAGTTCCCACTCAGAGGCAATTTTCGCCAGTTCCGCGGAGTAGATTTCGATTTTGCCAGACGGCGTGCTCAGCGGATTGGCCGCCGGATCTTCACGGAATGCTTTGTAAGCGACGTGATGCTGTTCAGGATCGCGTTTTTTGAACATGCCCTGTTTGCGGAAGGTGTCGAAATCTGGCAGTTCAGGCAATGCTTCACGGGATTGCTGATACAAATGACGCAACCACTCCTCCTGCGTACGGCCTTCGGTGAACTGCTGCTCAACACCCATACGGCGGGACAACTCGCTGGTCATCTCATAAATGTTTTTGCACTGGAAGCGAGGCGTGATCGCCTGATCAGCAAAAATGATGTAATCCATGTTGCCGCACGACGCATCGAGGCAGAAATCCATCTGCTCAGAGGCGGTACAGTCAGGCAGGATAATGTCGGCGTATTTCGCCGAAGACGTCATGTGATTATCAATCACCACAATCATCTCGCATTGCTGGTCATCCTGCAGAATATTGTGGGTGCGGTTGATATCAGAATGCTGGTTAATCAGGCAGTTACCAGCGTAATTCCAGATAAATTTGATCGGCACATCCAGTTTCGCTTTTCCGCGTACGCCATCTTTAGTGGCAGTCATTTGCGGACCACGCACAATCGCGTCCGTCCACATAAACATGGATATGCTGGTCTGAACCGGGTTTTCGAGCGTTGGCATACGAACAAACGGAATTTCGTAAGAGCCTTCGCGGGCACCGGAATTGCCGCCATGAACGCCCACGTTACCGGTCAGAATTGCCAGCATAGCGATTGCACGGGTGGCAATCTCACCATTTGCATGACGCTGCGGCCCCCAGCCCTGGGTGATAAATGCCGGTTTCGCCTGACCGATTTCGCGCCCCAGCTTGACGATTTTATCGACAGAAATACCGGTGATTTTTGATGCCCATTCCGGCTTTTTTGCCACGCCATCGGGGCCGGTTCCGAGAATATACGCTTTATAATGTGCATTCTGCGGGACACCTGCCGGTAATGTTTTTTCGTCATAACCGACGCAATATTTGTCGAGGAAAGGCTGATCGACCAGATTTTCAGTGATCATGACATGCGCAAGCGCCGCAGCCAGTGCGCCATCCGTACCCGGTCGGATCGGCACCCATTCGTCTTCACGGCCGGCACCGGTATCGGTATAACGCGGATCGACAATGATCATGCGGGCGTTGGAACGCTGACGTGCCTGTTCGAGGTAATACGTCACCCCGCCGCCGCTCATGCGCGTTTCGCCCGGATTATTACCAAACAACACCACCAGTTTGCTGTTTTCGATATCAGACGGGCTGTTGCCATCCGCCCAGCCACCGTAGGTATAATTCAAACCGGCAGCGATTTGTGCCGAACTGTAGTCACCATAATGATTCAGATAACCGCCGCAGCAGTTCATCAGACGGGCAATCAGCGTTTTACCTGGCGGCCATGAACGGGTCATGGTGCCACCCAGCGTGCCGGTGCCATAATTCAGATAAATGGCCTCATTGCCATAACGGCTAATTATGTCTTTCAGGCTGCCAGCCAGGGTATCGAACGCTTCGTCCCAGCTGATTGGCTTGAATTTACCCTCACCACGTTTCCCTACACGCTTCATCGGATACTTCAGGCGGTCAGGGTTATAAACACGGCGACGCATGGAACGCCCGCGCAGACAGGCGCGAACCTGATGCAATCCTTCATAATTATCATCACCGGTATTATCGGTTTCGACATAACGGATCTCGTTATCAACGACGTGCATTCTTAGCGGACAGCGGCTGCCGCAGTTTACGGTGCAGGCACTCCAGACAATTTTCTCGTCTGCGGTTTTAACCGAATCCTGACGTGTTTCAGCACGTATTGATTTAAACGGCAGTGATATGCCCCCGACGGCAGCGGCCATGCCGGCGAGCGTAGTTCCCCTAACCAGGTCACGGCGACTGATCCCTCCGCCTGAACCCGTTTTCTTACTGTTTGAATCCGACATTACTTACTCCGTTGCGCCCTCATCTGAAGGGCGAAAATTTAACAACCATGTCATTGAGCCTGGCTCCTGGGCCGTAGCTTCTTTAGACTTTTTCTATTTGAATCAAATTCGTATGCTGAGGATTTCCTTTCGCCAGCGGGGACGGGCGTTGAGTCGTCAGCGTATTCATGCAGGCACCATGGTCAATACGGTCACCACTCATATTGGCCTGATGCCATGCGCCCTGCCCCATAGCAACAACGCCGGGCATGATGCGCGGCGTTACTTTGGCTGCCACACGCACTTCGCCACGGTCATTAAACACTTTCACTTTGTCACCGTTCTCAATACCACGGGTTTTGGCATCCAGCGGATTGATCCACACTTCCTGACGGCATGCAGCCTGCAGCACGTCGATATTGCCGTAAGTGGAATGGGTGCGGGCTTTGTAGTGGAAGCCGAACATTTGTAGCGGGAACTGGCTGCGTTTCGGGTCATCCCAGCCTTCAAAGGTTGAGGCATAGACCGGCAGCGGACTGATTGTTTCGTCTTTTTGCAGCTCCCATTCGCTGGCAATTTTCGCCAGTGCAGAGGAATAAATTTCGATCTTTCCTGAGGGTGTTTTCAGCGGATTAGCGACAGGATCCTGACGGAATTTTTTATAGGCCACAAAATGCCCTGCCGGATCTTTACGTTTATAAATTCCCATTTCGCGCAATTCTTCATACGCAGGTAACGCCGGGTCTTTCGCTAGCATTTTGGTGTACAGATACTGCAACCATTCCCGCTGGGAGCGGCCTTCGGTGAATTTGTTGTAAACATCCGGACCAAGACGACGCGCCACTTCGCTCATCATCTCGTAAATTCCTTTGCGCTCGAATTTGGCAGAGGTCGCGGGCTGGATGAAAATCAGGTATCCCATATTGCCGGCGTAATCGTTGGGAATAATGTCTTCCTGTTCGACGGTCATAAGATCCGGCAGCAGGATATCGGCGTACTTCGCCGATGATGTCATGAAGTTTTCCAGCACCACAATCATTTCGCACTGCGAGTCATCCTGCAGAATATCGTGGGTTTTATTGATATCGGAATGCTGGTTGGTGATGGTGTTACCGGCATAGTTCCAGATGCATTTGATCGGCACATCCAGCTTGTCTTTACCGCGCACGCCATCTGCTTTGGCAGTCATTTCAGGTCCGCGCGCAATGGCATCGGTCCAGCTAAAACAGGAAATCTGTGTTTTCACCGGATTTTCCAGCACCGGCATTCTTTCGATAGTAATGGTATAGGTTGATTCACGCGCACCGCTGTTACCACCATTGATACCGACATTGCCGGTCAGAATCGGCAGCATAGCGATAGCCCGGGACGTCAGTTCACCATTGGCCTGACGCTGCGGGCCCCAGCCCTGAGAAATATAAGCAGGTTTGGCTTGTCCGATTTCCCGGGCCAGTTTAACGATGCGATCCACAGGAATGCCGGTAATACGGGATGCCCATTCAGGCGTCTTCGCCGTCGCATCTTCGCCCTGACCGAGAATGTACGCTTTGTAGTGGCTGTTTACGGGTGCATCCGCGGGCAAGGTTTTTTCGTCGTAGCCCACGCAACAGGCATCGAGGAAAGGCTGATCAACCATGTTTTCGGTGATCAGCACATGTGCAAGACCGGCGACCAGTGCAGCATCGGTTCCCGGGCGGATCGGGATCCACTCATCTTCACGGCCTGCAGCAGTGTCGGTGTAGCGCGGGTCGATCACGATCATTCGGGCACTGGAACGCTGACGCGCCTGCTCCAGGTAATAAGTGATACCGCCACCGCTCATGCGTGTTTCGGCAGGATTGTTACCGAAAAGCACCACCAGCTTACTGTTTTCAATATCTGATGTGCTGTTGCCATCATTACTGCCATAAGTGTATGGCATGGCGCAGGCGATTTGCGCTGTACTGTAAGTCCCGTAATGACTGAGGAAGCCGCCGTAACAGTTCATCAGGCGGGCAACCAGCGAGGCGTAAGGGGAAGAACGGGTGATATTGCCGCCGACAACGCCGGAGGTGTAGTTGATGTACACGGCCTCATTGCCATATTTAGCAACAATACGCTTCAGGTTATTGGCGATTTCATCAAAGGCTTCTTCCCAGCTGATGCGCCTGAATTTACCTTCGCCACGTTTACCGACGCGCTTCATCGGGTAATTCAGACGCTCCGGATGGTTCATTCGCCGGCGGATTGAGCGGCCACGCAGACAGGCGCGAACCTGATGGTCACCGTAGATGTCATGTCCGGTATTATCGGTTTCAACCCAGTACACTTCATCATCACGTACATGTAATCGCAGGGCGCAGCGGCTGCCGCAGTTAACCGAGCAGGCACCCCAGACCACTTTGTCTTCAGGTGCGGAATTTTTCGCCTCACCCACAGCCTGTGCCAGTGCTTTGCGGCTGAATGGCAGAGATACGCCGCCCGCGGCAATGGCCAGTCCTGCCAGCGTTGATGTTTTCATCAGCGTCCGGCGGCTGATACCACTTTTTATCGTGATGACTTCAGGTTCGATTACCGACATTTTCCTGCTCCGGTCATAAAGTAGTTACCCACTCAGAATGCAGGGATACTACTAATAAGGAGGTAGGAAACTTTGTCTGCTATCAAAAAAGGCAGGGTTGTGTTGGCGGAAATGAGGAATTCTTAACGCAGCGCACGATTTTATGCATAAAAAAAGCGCCCTCAGGCGCTTTTTCGCTATATTACTGAATATACAACGGCATTAGCCGATATATTCTAAACCGCCCATGTAAGGACGTAATACTTCCGGCACTTCAATACGGCCGTCAGCTTGCTGGTAGTTTTCCAGCACAGCCACCAGCGTACGACCCACAGCCAGACCAGAACCATTCAGGGTATGAACCAGACGTGGTTTTTTGTCAGTTTTGCTGCGGCAGCGCGCCTGCATACGGCGGGCCTGGAAATCACCCATATTTGAACATGAAGAAATTTCGCGATAAGTATCCTGCGCTGGCAGCCAGACTTCCAGATCGTAGGTTTTGCATGAGCCAAAGCCCATGTCGCCGGTACACAGCAGAACTTTGCGGTACGGCAGATTCAGCAACTGAAGCACTTTTTCTGCATGACCAGTCAGTTCTTCCAGAGCATCCATCGATTCTTCCGGACGAACGATCTGTACCATCTCGACCTTGTCAAACTGGTGCATACGGATCAGACCACGTGTATCACGACCGTAAGACCCGGCTTCTGAACGGAAGCAAGGCGTGTGCGCCGTCATTTTCAGTGGCAGAGATTCTTCTTCAAGAATTTCATCACGCGTCAGGTTGGTCAGTGGAACTTCAGCCGTCGGTATCAGCGCATAGTTGCTGCTGCCCGCTTCTTCACCCAGCGGTTTAGTATGGAACAGGTCTTCGCCAAATTTCGGCAACTGGCCAGTACCGTACAACGTTTCCTGGTTGACCAGATATGGAACGTAAGTTTCCAGATAACCGTGCTGTTCGGTGTGCAAGTCCAGCATGAACTGGGACAGTGCGCGATGCATACGGGCGATTTGCCCTTTCATCACCACAAAACGCGCACCGGTCAGCTTAACAGCCGCGGCAAAATCAAGACCACCGGCCATTTCGCCCAGCGACACGTGATCACGGACAGTGAAATCGTACTGACGCGGCGTGCCCCAGCGGCTCACTTCCTGATTGTCGTTTTCGTCTTTACCAGCAGGTACGGAATCATCAGGCAGGTTCGGAATAGCAGAAGCGATATCACGGATATCATTTTGCAATGCTTCCAGTTCAGCCTTCGCGGCATCCAGCTTCTCACCCAGCGTATTCACTTCCAGACGCAAAGGTTCGATGTCTTCGCCACGGGCTTTTGCCTGACCGATAGTTTTCGATCGTGCGTTACGTTCAGCCTGGAGAGTTTCCGTTTCTACCTGCAAGACTTTGCGGCGTTCTTCCTGAGAACGCAGCGTTTCCACATCGAGTTTAAAACCTCTGCGAGCGAGTTTTTCTGCAACTGCGTCTAGCTCATTACGCAGCATATTGGGATCGAGCATGCTAATCCTGTACGTGTCATTATTGAATGTTATTTTGACGATGCACGCTGACTGAAACGGCAGCGTGTCAAAGAGTTATCACGGGTAACCTTACCGCAACGATAAAGTTAGCGGTAGCGTTTTGTCGGGCTATTTTGATCTTGCTCGGCAAGCCATGCCAGCTTTTCGCCGATCTTGCCTTCCAGCCCGCGTGACGTCGGGTAATAATACTGCGTACGGGCCATTTCAGGTGGGAAATAATCTTCGCCCGCTGCGTAGGCGTTGGGTTCATCATGTGCATAACGATACTCCGCACCCAACCCCATTTCTTTCATCAGCTTGGTCGGCGCATTACGCAGATGTTCCGGTACATCGTAATCTGCCATTTCGCGCGCATCGCGCATCGCCGATTTGAACGCGGTATAAACCGCATTACTTTTCGGCGCACACGCCAGATACACAATCGCCTGAGCAATCGCCCGTTCACCTTCCGCCGGACCGACGCGCGTGAAGCAATCCCAGGCAGCAAGCGCCACCTGCATACCGCGCGGATCCGCATTACCGACATCTTCTGAGGCAATCGCCAGCAAACGGCGCGCCACATACAGCGGATCGCCGCCGGCAGTGATGATTCTGGCATACCAGTAAAGTGCGGCATCAGGCGAGGAGCCACGGACTGATTTATGCAACGCAGAGATTAAATCGTAAAAACGGTCGCCTTTATTATCGAAACGCGCGCTGCGCTCACCGGCTATTTCCGTGAGCAATTCTGGCGTTAACGTCCGGTAACCTTTGGCGTCAATTTCGGCCATATCGGCCATCATCTCAATACTGTTCAAAGCACGGCGCGCGTCACCATTCACCAGTTCGGAAAGCATGCGGCGGGTTTCCGGCGGGACACGGATTTTTTCATTGGCATAACCGCGCTCAGCGTTGGTCAGTGCCTGATCGATCACTTTCTCAATATCTTCCGCTGTCAGTGATTTGAGCAGATAAACACGTGCGCGGGAAAGTAATGCGGAATTGAGTTCGAACGAAGGGTTTTCAGTCGTCGCACCAATGAACGTTATGGTGCCGTCTTCTATGTGCGGCAGGAAAGCATCCTGCTGACTTTTGTTGAAACGATGGACCTCATCAACGAACAAGATCGTTCGCCGCCCGGCATCACGATTCTGCCGGGCACGTTCAATCGCTTCACGGATATCTTTTACGCCTGATGTGACCGCCGAAATACGCTCAACATCGGCATTAGCATAGCGGCCAATCAGTTCTGCCAGCGTCGTTTTCCCGGTACCCGGTGGCCCCCATAAAATCATCGAATGCAGCTGCCCTGCTTCAATCGCCCGCGGCAGAGGTTTGCCCGGCGCTAACAGATGCTGCTGCCCGATATATTCTGCAAGGGTTACTGGCCGCATACGGGCGGCCAGTGGCTGGAATTCGTTTTGGGAAAAATCGAGTGACAGATTACTCAAACTAACCTCACTGACGCTGGTCATCCACCGTCACACCCTTAGGTGGAGTAAATTTAAATTTAGCATCATCTACAGCCGCATTTTGCTCGCCCTTCAGGGTATAAGCACTTTTTTGGCCGTCCTGCTCAACCGCAGTAAAACTTTTGATGGTGCCGGTCGGCGTGACTGTGATTGCGAATTGCTTCAGATTGCCCGTAGAAGCTTTTGGCGTTAATTCAAAATCATCGCCTTTCTGCTTCACGTTGTATTTAGCCCAGTCGCTGCTGTCGTTACGGGTGATCAGCATGAACGGCGTATTGCCGGTCGCGTTTTTCAGCCAGGTCGCCGTGACCTGCTCAACGAACGGGTTGTAGAACCACAAGGTTTTGCCGTCAGAAACCAGAATGCTTTCATCTGGCGTCGTCATATGCCAGTTAAACAGGTTCGGACGTTTGACCCAAAGCTGACCTTCGCCCTGCTGGACGGCTGCACCATCATCGCTTGTGACAGTCTGAGTGAAGCTGGCGTGGAAAGTATTGAGTTTGCCCAGACGGGATTTGAGATCACTGCTGGCGTCCGCTAATACGGAAGCGGAGGTAAATGCGGTCAGTAAACACCCTACCATTAACAATTTTTTCATTCTTATACTTACCTCAGAAATCCATAAACTTCAGACGATGCCTTTTACACAGGCAAAAGACGTATGGTGCGAACTCTATCCGAGGCAGCGCTCCGGTGGTAGCTCAATCATCTGAAAAACATGTGTTTTACGCATCTTTGCAAATATCCTTCATCATTCGAACTGCCTCTGCGTTGGCTGCCTTCTATCACCCCGGTCACTTAGTAAGCTAAGCTCCCGGGGTTAGGTCAGTTGCCGCCCTGACTCAGCCCGAATGACTGTGGACATTAATTTTGGAAGGATTTACTCATGCGATGGCGGTGCCAGTACTTCACGGTTGCCGTTATGACCCGGCGTACTGACAATGCCCTGCGCTTCCATTTGTTCAACGATACGTGCCGCGCGGTTGTAACCAATACGGAACTGACGCTGAACGCCTGAAATTGATGCACGACGTTTGTCGACGACGAATGCCACAGCCTGATCAAACAGAGCATCAAGCTCTTCATCACCGTCCAGACCTAAACCGCCACCTTCACCATCGTCACCACCGGAAACAATGCTTTCGATGTATTTCGGACGACCGCGGGCTTTCCAGTCCTGAACTACCGCATGAACTTCCTGGTCACGGACGAACGCACCGTGAACACGCACCGGAATCGAGGAGTTTGGCGCCATGTACAACATGTCCCCCATTCCTAACAGGGATTCAGCACCGCCCTGATCCAGAATGGTACGGGAGTCGATTTTACTCGACACCGTAAAGGCGATACGGGTCGGGATGTTCGCTTTAATCAGACCGGTGATCACATCGACAGAAGGTCGCTGCGTCGCCAGAACCAGGTGAATACCTGCGGCACGGGCTTTCTGGGCCAGACGCGCGATCAGTTCTTCTACCTTTTTACCGACGGTCATCATCAGATCGGCAAACTCATCGACCATCACCACGATAAACGGTTCTTTTTGCAGGTATGGCGGCTCAGCAGCCATACCATCACCCGGCTTCCAGAATGGATCAGGAATTGGACGTCCCATCGCTTCCGCTTCCAGAATTCGTTCGTTATAGCCCGCAAGGTTACGTACGCCCAGCGCCGACATCAGTTTATAGCGACGTTCCATCTCGCCGACACACCAGCGCAGCGCATTGGCTGCATCTTTCATATCGGTGACCACTTCAGTCAGCAAATGCGGAATGCCTTCATATACCGACAACTCGAGCATTTTCGGGTCGATCATAATGAAGCGCACATCTTCCGGCTTGGATTTGTAAAGCATACTCAGGATCATGGCGTTAACGCCGACAGACTTACCGGAACCGGTCGTACCGGCCACCAGCAAGTGAGGCATTTTCGCCAAATCGGCGATAACCGGCTCACCCGAAATATCTTTACCCAGCACAATCGTCAGCGGAGACGTACTTTCTTTAAATTTCGCACAGTCCAGCACTTCCCGCAGATAAACGGTCTGACGTTTCTTGTTTGGCAATTCCAGGCCGACATAAGGCTTACCGGGAATAACTTCCACGACACGCACCGCAACGGCTGACAATGAACGTGCAAGGTCACGCGAAAGGTTAGAAATACGCGCGGCTTTAACGCCCGGCGCCAGATCCAGTTCGAAACGTGTAATGACCGGACCCGGTAATTTGCCGACGACGTCTGCTTTGATGCGGTAATCATTCAGGCGGGCTTCGATAAGGTTACCCATCTGTTCCAGCGCGAACTCGTCCACAGGTTCCGCTTCCGCCGGAGGCGATGTCAGCAAATCCAGTGATGGCAGCGGCGTAGTCGGTTTCACCAGCGGCTGTTCATTACGCATCAGGAACGGGTGGATCAGGCTGTCCATGTCAGGCTGCGCCGATGGCGATGACTGACGTGGCGCTTCATATTCCTGCGCATGTTGAACCGGTTCCGAAGCCCCAGCGCGCTGATAAGGTTGCTGAGCAAACGCGGCAGGTTGCGGTTCTTCTTCCGCTTGGGCTGACAACGTGAACAATGGCTCAGACGGCGTATCGTCCACCAGATCAGCCATTGGCGAGAAGCTGAAAGCATCGTGCTGACTGAGTTTCATCGCGGCAGCAGCAAAATCATCGGCAGGAGAATGGGAAATTTCTTCCTGATTATTTTGCGAATGATGATGCTGAACCAGACCGCTTTGCGGCTCGACTTCTTGCTGATAACGAGCCTGCTCGCGCGCAGCGAAAGCACTGCGTAATTCAGCTTCCTGCAAGGCGGCTTCAGCGTCCGGTTCACTTTCAGTCACCGCATCGCCGTAACGCTCTTGCTGCTGTTCGGCAAACGCCTGCTGCAATGCGGCTTCCTGCCTGGCTTCCTCGTCGGCCTGAGCCAGAGGATCGTTATGCCAGCTTTCCTGCCCGGTATTTTGCTGGGCCGCAGCTTGCGCATTTTCCTGTTGTTCGGCCATACGCTGAGACGGCAATTTAATACCGTACGATGCCAGCTCGCGACGCGTTGGAATACGCACCGGATTTGGACGCGGCAATTCTGGGCCAAACCCTTTTTTCACCTGCGGATTTTCATCACTCACAGCGCTGAAAGCAGGCATAAAGGTATTGGTTGCAGAAGATGCCGCAGACTGCCCTGCCTGAGCCAGACCCGTAGCAAGTGCAGCCGTAGCGGCAACGCTGGCGGCCTGCGCGGCATCGGGTACCGGCGAACTGAAATCAAACGGTGAACGACTGGGTTCAACGGCTGTTTGCCAGTTCCCGAGACTCGGGCCATCTTCCTGATTGCGCTCAACCGGCGCAGGAGAAGGTGATTGCTGTACCGGCTGCGGATGGCGCGGCACCGGCGTTTCTTCCGGAATTTCGAAATTATAGAGCGGCGGCGCGGTTGAAACCGGCGTAGACGGATAAGGTGAAATCTCAGCCACCGGCGGTTCTGCAGCATAAGGATCAGCTGCTGGCGCTGGTGTCACGACCGAAGCCGCTTCAGCGACTGCTGCGGCTGTTTCAGGAACAGCAGAAGAAACAGGAGCAGAAGGTGCTGGTGCTGCTGGATGCTCATTAACTGAAGGCGCAGAGAACAGGACGTCATCGTCATCGGTATCAGCAGTCACTGCGGCAGCCGCAGGAATCGCTGCTGTTGCCGCTGCACCTGCGACGGCAGGAGCAACTTTAGCTACCGGTTTGGCTTCGTCGTCTTCGAGTAACGGATCGTCGTGCTCGTCGTAGTCATAATCATCGTCACGACGGGAACGGTTGGTCACGATGTTGGTGACACCGAGCACGGCACCGCCAATTTTCTCGGCAATGGTCAGCCATGACCAGCCGGTAAACAGTGTCAGTCCGGCTGCCCACACACATAACAACACCAGCGTCGCACCCACGTTGTTGAAATACGGCGTCATCGCTGTACTCAACAAACTGCCGATGACACCACCGGAAGCGAAGTAGTAAAGGTCATCAATATTGACTGATGCCAGACCACAAGACGTGACAATGAGCGCCAGCGTCCCGATAAGGCGCAGCGAAAGGGCAAAATAATCGACGAAATCCTGTTTATCCCGCTGACGAAACGCCGCCCAGCAGAGGCATAGAATAATTGGGGGAATAGCGTAACCAAATACGCCAAAGATGAAGAACAGCGTGTCAGCCATCCAGGCTCCCACACCACCGCCCCAGTTATGAATTGGCCCATGCCATGCGGTCTGAGACCAGCTTGGATCAGAGGGGTTAAAACTCACCAATGCCGCCATTAAATAAGCAGCAAAAATCGCTACCACCACCAGCAAAGCCTCCAGAAGACGGCGACCATTGCTCAGCTTTTTAAGGGTAACTTCTTTATCTTCTGTATATTCCTGGCTCAAGAAAGGCTCTCCAGGTTCCTGTGAACTGAGAAAAAGCAACAGCGCCGAGAGTCCCCGGCGCCATAGCTGTATAGATACACAGGAGTGTAGCTAAAATTACAAGGTTTTGCACCTGAACAATTACCGGGTTTTGATGACCAGGCGATTTGTCTGTTTTACTTCTTCCATGACCACATAGGTTCGGGTGTCGTTAACACCTGGAAGACGAAGTAATGTCTCACCTAACAGCTTACGGTAGGCGGACATGTCAGGTACGCGGGTTTTCAACAAATAGTCGAAGTCCCCTGAAACCAAGTGACACTCCTGAATATCTTCGAGTTTTTGTACTGCCGCGTTAAATTGCTCAAACACATCCGGCGCGCCACGGTTGAGGGTAATCTCAACAAACACCAGCAACGAGGCATCCAGATAATGCGGGTTAAGCAATGCGGTATAACCATTGATGAAGCCCTGACGTTCCAGACGACGAACGCGCTCCAGACATGGAGTTGGAGATAATCCCACACGTTTGGAAAGCTCGACGTTTGAAATCCGGCCATCCTTTTGCAATTCGTTGAGGATGTTACGGTCAATACGGTCGAGATCTTTTCCCGGACGTTTTTTGTTGTCTACCATTATTATTGTCTCTCTGCTGTCCTTCCCTGCACCTGCCATACCCCAGCCAACTTCAATGTCTAAGGGTTGTCCCAAGCGAAGACCCGATTATTAAGGTTTACGCATCCCAAAGCCGCGTTGATCCCCTGTCAAAAGGAACACGACCGTAAAACGGATACTCAAAAGAAATAACCCTGCGAAATTAATAGATTGCATACAGCCAACCTGATTCACTAAACCCTGCTGCAACAAAAACGCAAAAAAGCAAGACCAGAACGGGTCCGGTAGCAGCCAATTGCATAAATTCAAGTCACAGACAGGCAGTTAATTTCTTCTTCCCCTGATGTTTTCGCAAATGCACAGCGGATTGTCAAAGTAAAAGAAGCAAAATCAGAAGAACGTGCCAACCTGAAAAGCTGATCCCCCCTTTTTAGCTGTCTTTTCTCTTTGGACAATAACAACTCAGTGCGCGAAATAATTCAGCCAAAACCCCACAACCTGCCGTGAATTGTGACTAAAAGACCGCACTCTGTTAAACAACATTCACAGCGACTGACATCACCGCCGTTGTTTTTCACGCTGTTCATCAAACAGTTAAGTGTCTGATAATCAGCAAAGGAAACCTTTTTACCCGTGTTTCTCTGTAAAAACTATCAGACAAATCGTTAACAACATCTGAGTTTGCTTTTTTTACTGCGCCGTTTTCCCTACAATCGGTCTATCGCTTGTCGCTACCGCGGAGATGAATTACGCATGAGTACGGTTAAACACAGTAAATTATTGATTTTAGGTTCTGGTCCGGCGGGTTATACCGCAGCAGTTTATGCAGCACGCGCCAACCTTAATCCGGTGTTGATTACCGGTGTTGAAAAAGGCGGTCAGCTGACCACAACCACCGAAGTCGAAAACTGGCCGGGCGATCCGGAAGGTCTGACCGGTCCGGGCCTGATGGAACGTATGCATGAACATGCGACCAAATTTAATACTGAGATTATTTTCGACCACATTAACAAAGTCGATTTGCAGAACCGTCCGTTCCGCCTCACCGGCGACAGCGGCGAATACACCTGTGACGCACTGATCATCGCCACCGGCGCATCCGCACGTTATATCGGTCTGCCTTCTGAAGAAGCGTTCAAAGGTCGCGGCGTTTCTGCCTGCGCCACCTGTGATGGTTTCTTCTACCGTAATCAAAAAGTCGCAGTGGTTGGCGGCGGGAATACCGCAGTTGAAGAAGCGCTTTATCTGGCGAACATTGCCTCTGAAGTACACCTGATCCACCGTCGCGACAGTTTCCGTGCTGAAAAAATTCTGGTTGACCGTCTGAATGACAAAGTGGCCAGCGGTAATATTGTTCTGCACACCCATAAAACCCTGAACGAAGTGGTCGGCGATCAGATGGGTGTTACCGGCGCGAGCTTGCTCGACGTGCGCACTGACGAGAAATCTCAGGTGGATGTTGCTGGTGTATTCATCGCTATCGGTCACAGCCCGAACACCGGCATTTTCGAAGGCCAGCTGGAACTGAAAGACGGCTACATCAAAGTGCAGTCCGGTTCCCACGGCAATGCGACACAAACCAGTATTCCGGGTGTTTTCGCCGCAGGCGATGTCATGGACCATATCTACCGTCAGGCGATCACGTCTGCCGGTACCGGTTGTATGGCCGCGCTGGATGCCGAACGCTATCTGGACGGTTTATCGCAAGCACCGGATTTGTAAGCATCTCCCCTTCTGTTTGCCCTTAAAAAGAGGCGGCGTGATTGCCGCCTTTTTCATATTTTCAGTTTGCGGTCTGAGCATGTAACATAAGCGCCCTCCCATCCGGATTGCTGCACAGACTGAAGCCTGATGAATAAAACACGACAACAAGAACTTACCCGCTGGTTAAAACAACAAAGCTCCCGCGCCAAAGGCTGGATCCGACTGTCTATGATGCTGGGTCTGCTTTCTGGTTTACTGATCCTCGCACAGGCCTGGCTGATGGCCGGATTACTGCACAGCCTGATTATCGAGCACACTCCGCGTGATGCGCTGCTGCAAAGTTTCCTGTTAATGGCACTCACCTTTGTGTTGCGTGCCGTCGTGACCTGGCTACGTGAACAGGTGGGCTTTATCTGCGGACGCGTTATCCGACAGGAAATGCGTAAACTGGTGCTGGATCGTCTGGAAAAACTGGGTCCTGCATGGATCCAGGGCAAACCGGCGGGCAGCTGGGCCAGCATCATTCTTGAACAAATCGAAGATATGCAGGATTACTATTCCCGATATCTGCCACAAATTGCACTTGCCGGTATTATTCCTCTGCTGATTTTAGTCAGCGTCTTCCCGATTAACTGGGCCGCAGGGCTGATCCTGCTGGTTACCGCACCGCTGATCCCGCTGTTTATGGCGCTGGTTGGAATGGGTGCGGCAGATGCTAACCGCCGCAACTTTGTCGCGCTGGCACGTCTGAGCGGAAACTTCCTCGACAGTCTGCGCGGTCTGGATACGCTTCGCCTGTTCCACCGCGGGACGGCAGAAATCGACCAGATCAAACGCTCAACGGAACACTTTCGCGCACGCACAATGGACGTTCTGCGTCTGGCCTTTTTATCTTCCGCAGTCCTGGAATTCTTCGCTTCCATCTCCATTGCGGTTGTCGCGGTGTATTTCGGTTTCTCTTATCTCGGCGAACTGAACTTTGGCAGCTACGGCACGCCTGTGACCCTTTTCGCCGGTTTTCTGGTGCTGATACTTGCCCCGGAGTTTTTCCAGCCTCTGCGTGATCTGGGCGCGTTTTATCACGCCAAAGCGCAGGCCGTCGGCGCAGCAGAAAGTCTGGTGACGTTCCTGAGCGCTGAAAGTGCCGATATGGGTGACGGTGATCAGAATTTCCCGGCCGGTAAAACGGTTGATCTGGAAGCCCGCGATCTGATTATTCAGTCGCCGCAGGGTAAAACGCTGGCCGGTCCGCTGACCTTCAGTATTCCGGCAGGACAACGTATCGCCATCGTTGGCCTGAGCGGTGCGGGTAAAAGTTCATTGCTAAACGCCCTGCTCGGCTTCCTGCCTTATCAGGGTTCCGTTACCGTCAGCGGTATGGAACTGAAATCATTACGCAACGATGAATGGCGTAAACAGCTGAGCTGGGTCGGCCAGAACCCACATCTGCCCGAACAAACCCTGCGTGCCAACATTCTGCTCAATCAGCCGGATGTCAGCGATGAACAGCTTCAGTCTGCCATCGACCGTGCGTATGTGAGTGAATTCCTGCCGCTGTTACCGCAGGGACTGGAAACCGAACTGGGCGACAGCGCGGCGCGTTTATCCATCGGTCAGGCGCAGCGCGTGGCCGTAGCCCGCGCCCTGCTCTCGCCGTGCAGTTTATTACTGCTTGATGAACCCACCGCCAGCCTCGACGCACACAGCGAAAAACGGGTAATGAGCGCGCTGAACGACGCGTCTAAAGCACAAACCTCCCTGCTGGTGACGCATCAGCTGGAAGACACCCGGGACTACAACGAAATCTGGGTGATGGATAAAGGCCTGATCGCCGAGCGCGGCACCTTCGCGCAACTGGTGGCTCAGGATGGTTTATTCGCCAGCCTGCTTTCTCAGCGGAATAAGGAGCTGTAAACATGAAAACTCTTCTGCCTTATCTCGCGCTGTATCGCCGTCACTGGTTCCGCCTGTCTCTGGGCATCATTCTGGCTATCGTCACTTTACTGGCGAGCATCGGGCTGCTGACGCTTTCGGGATGGTTCCTCGCGGCCTCCGCCGTGGCGGGTATCGCCGGTTTATACAGTTTCAACTACATGCTTCCTGCCGCCGGTGTGCGCGGGGCTGCGATATTTCGTACTGCAGGCCGCTATGCCGAGCGTCTGGTCAGCCACGACGCGACATTCCGTGTGCTCGCACATCTGCGCGTGTTTACTTTCACCAAAATCATGCCGCTGTCTCCGGGCGGTATTGCCCGTTTTCGTCAGGCCGATTTACTGAACCGGCTGGTGGCCGATGTCGATACGCTGGACCATTTGTATCTGCGGGTGATTTCTCCGCTGGTAAGTGCACTGGTGGTAATCCTGCTGGTGACGTTTGGCCTGAGTTTCCTCGATGTTAAGCTGGCGCTGACCCTCGGTGCGATCATGCTGGTGCTGATGCTACTTCTTCCAGTGATTTTCTACCGGGCGGGTAAACCGGCTGGCCGCGAACTGACGGCGCTGCGCAGTGATTACCGCATGCAGCTGACGTCATGGTTACAGGGTCAGTCCGAGCTGGTGGTCTTTGGCGCTCAGCCACGATTCCGCCAGCAACTGAACGATATCGAGCGCCGCTGGATGTTGCGCCAGCAGCAGCAGGCAAAACTGACCGGTTTGTCGCAGGCGATGGTGATTGCAGCAGCCGGTCTGACCGTGACGCTAATGCTGTGGCTGGCCGCGGGTGGCATCTGCCAGTTCCCGCAGCCCGGCGCACTGATTGCTTTGTTCGTATTTACTCCGCTGGCCGCTTTCGAAGCGCTGGGGCCGGTCGCTGCGGCATTCCAGCATCTGGGGCAAGTCATCGCTTCCGCTCAGCGCGTCAGCCAGATTATTGACCAGCCCGCAGACGTAACCTTCCCGACACAAGGTCCTGTTGCCGCTGAACACGTCAGCCTGTCGCTGCAAAATCTGAACTTCACCTATCCCGGACAACCGCTTCCGGTGCTGAAAAACGTCACGCTGGATGTCCGGGCCGGTGAACATATTGCCCTGCTCGGCCAGACCGGGTGTGGCAAATCCACCTTGCTGCAATTGCTGACCCGCGGCTGGGATATCACCCGCGGCACGCTTGAAATCAACGGTCATGCTATCGGTGACTACGATGAAGCAACGCTGCGTAAGATGATCACCGTTGTCAGTCAGCGCGCACATGTCTTTAACACTACGCTGCGCGAAAACCTGCGTATAGCATCACCGCAATGCACCGATGAGCAGATCGCGGAAGCCCTGAGACAGGTTGATTTAGATGTGTTGCTGAAAAATGAAGGCCTGAACGCCTGGCTCGGTGAAGGCGGGCGTCAGCTTTCCGGTGGTGAACAGCGTCGTATCGGGCTGGCGCGTGCTTTGCTGCATGACGCTCCGCTGTGGTTGCTCGATGAACCGACAGAAGGGCTTGATGCGGAAACGGAACAACATATTTTGGCACTGCTGCACAAGCATTGTCAGAATAAAACGCTACTCTTAGTGACGCACCGGCTGCACGGTCTGGAAACTTTCGACAGGATTTGCGTCATGGAAGAAGGTCAGATTGTGGAGCAAGGTGATCATGCGTCGTTAATTGCTGCACAGGGCCGGTATGCGCGGTTTTTGTCACGTACCTGACGTCGTAGTTGCCAGTTTAGCGGCGGCCCGTGAGTCGCCGGATAAGGAGATCTATGCGGTTAGTAAAGCTTGAGGCCAATTCGGTTAATTTTCCGGATCCTGAAACTGCCTTGCAGGAGCCGAATGGCCTGCTGGCTATCGGGGGTGATCTCACCGCCCCTCGCCTGCTTTCCGCGTATCAGTACGGCGTTTTCCCCTGGTTTGAACCGGGAGAGATGATCCTCTGGTGGTCACCCGACCCCCGTGCAATTTTAGTTCCGGATGAACGTCACGTCAGCCGGAGTCTGAAACGTTTCATGCGCAAAATGCCTTTTCGTTTCACACTTAACCAGCAATTTGAAAATGTCATACGCGCGTGTGCCATGCAGCGTGAGGACGGTACCTGGATCGGACCGCTGGTTCAGCGCGGTTATCAGGAATTGCATGAAGCCGGACGTGCGCATTCAGTTGAAGTCTGGGAAGGAAATGAACTGGTTGGCGGATTATACGGTGTTTCTGTTGGCGGGTTATTTTGCGGCGAGTCGATGTTCAGTCGCCGTGAAAACGCTTCAAAAGCCGCGCTGATGGTTTTTTGCCAACATTTTTCCCGCAATGGTGGAGAACTGATTGACTGTCAGGTGCTCAACCCTCACACTGCGTCGCTGGGTGCGAGAGAGATCCCCCGCCGCCAATTTTTGCAGCAGTTATCCGAACTTTCGCAACGCGCGTTAGCGCCGGATTGCTGGTTGCCACAAGACTTATCCCCACATGATGAAGACCTGCCGGTGTTCCCGAAGGATAGGGAATAGGTGCGGTCATGGACCATACTTCTTTACATAATGTGGGTTTTTCGGCATTATCTTGCCGGTTAAAAACTATGGTAGTTAGACCTAGAGGATTCGATGGCCAAAGAAGACAACATTGAAATGCAAGGCACCGTACTTGATACGCTGCCAAACACTATGTTCCGCGTAGAATTAGAAAACGGACACGTAGTTACCGCACACATCTCCGGTAAAATGCGTAAGAACTACATCCGCATCCTGACGGGCGACAAAGTCACTGTAGAGCTGACCCCGTACGACCTGAGCAAAGGCCGCATTGTCTTCCGTAGTCGTTAATAAGCGGCTCACTCATCGCTGATTTTCCGGCGATACCTGAGGATACCCTTTTCGCCCTTCCTGCTGTTGCAAGGGCGTTTTGTGGTATCCGCAATCCGGCATTTGTTCCACGATGTATTCCACTATCCTTTCTGAAATCCCTCACTAATTACTGCAATTAAATAAAGAATTTCGGAAAGAAAAAAGGCGATGTTTTCACATCGCCTTTTGTTTTTTTCATCACAGATGAAAATTAATGCACCGCACCTTCCGGTTTTTTCTTCTGCGCACTCATGAAGTGATAAGTCAGCTTGTCAGCCGCTTTATCCAGAGCCACAGAGACGGAACCACCATCCACCAGTGAACCAAACAGCAGTTCGTTGGCGAGTGGTTTCTTCAGGTTTTCCTGAACGGTACGGGTCATCGGACGCGCACCCATCGCACGGTCGTAGCCTTTCACGGTCAGCCAGTCGCGAGCTTCATCGCTGACTTCCAGAGAAACGCCTTTCGCATCCAGCTGCGCCTGCAGTTCAACGATAAACTTATCGACAACCTGCTGGATAACTTCCGTAGACAGATGGTTGAACCAGATAACGTTGTCAAGACGGTTACGGAATTCCGGCGTAAAGGTACGCTTGATCTCTTCCATCGCATCCGGACTGTTGTCCTGATGAATCAGACCAATCGATTTACGTTCCGTTTCACGCACACCGGCGTTAGTGGTCATTACCAAAATCACGTTACGGAAATCGGCCTTGCGCCCGTTGTTATCGGTCAGCGTGCCGTTGTCCATCACCTGCAACAGCAGGTTGAAGACATCCGGATGCGCCTTCTCGATTTCATCGAGCAGCACGACGGCGTGAGGATGTTTAATCACCGCATCCGTCAGCAAACCGCCCTGGTCAAAGCCGACATAACCCGGAGGCGCACCGATCAGACGACTGACCGTATGACGCTCCATGTATTCCGACATATCAAAGCGCAGCAGTTCGATATCCAGCGCTTTCGCCAGTTGCACCGTGACTTCTGTTTTACCCACACCGGTAGGACCGGCGAACAGGAACGAACCGACAGGCTTGTGATCCTGACCCAGACCGGCGCGGCTCATCTTGATCGCTTCAGTCAGTGCTTCAATCGCAGGATCCTGTCCGAAGACCAGCATTTTCAGACGGTCGCCCAGATTTTTCAGCACATCGCGGTCTGTCGCAGACACGGTTTTTTCCGGAATGCGGGCAATACGCGCCACAACGCTTTCAATATCGCTGACGTTAACGGTTTTCTTGCGTTTGCTGACCGGCATTAACCGGCTGCGCGCGCCCGCTTCGTCGATGACGTCGATGGCTTTGTCCGGCAGATGACGGTCATTGATATACTTGACCGACAACTCAACTGCCGCTCGCACCGCTTTCGCGGTGTAACGCACATCGTGATGCGCTTCGTATTTGGTTTTCAGGCCGTTAATGATCTGAACCGTTTCTTCCACGCTTGGCTCAGTAATATCAATTTTCTGGAAGCGACGTGCCAGAGCACGGTCTTTCTCAAAGATATTGCTGAATTCCTGATACGTGGTGGAACCGATCACGCGGATTTTCCCGCTGGAAAGCAATGGCTTGATGAGGTTTGCGGCATCCACCTGACCGCCCGATGCCGCACCGGCACCAATGATCGTGTGAATTTCATCAATAAACAGGATGCTGTTCTTATCCTGCTCCAGCTGTTTCAGCAGAGATTTGAAACGTTTTTCGAAATCACCGCGGTATTTAGTGCCCGCCAGCAACGAACCGATATCCAGAGAATACAGGGTGCAGTCGGCCATCACTTCCGGCACATCGCCCTGCTCGATTCGCCATGCCAGACCTTCGGCAATCGCAGTTTTACCCACGCCGGATTCACCCACCAGCAGCGGGTTATTCTTACGGCGACGGCAGAGCACCTGAATGGCGCGCTCCAGTTCTTTGTCACGGCCAATCAGCGGGTCAATACCACCTACACGCGCTAACTGGTTGAGATTAGTGGTGAAGTTCTCCATACGATCTTCCCCCGCCGACTGCTCTTCGTTAACTGGGTTTTCCGCATTGTTTTGCGCCTGGCTGCCCGATTCATCTTTACGGGTGCCATGCGAAATAAAGTTCACCACATCAAGGCGGCTGACGTCATGTTTGCGCAGGAGATAGGCTGCCTGAGATTCCTGTTCGCTGAAAATCGCGACCAGAACGTTAGCGCCAGAAACTTCGCTGCGGCCAGAAGATTGCACGTGGAATACCGCACGTTGCAGAACGCGCTGGAAACTCAGCGTAGGCTGGGTGTCACGTTCCTCTTCACTGGCGGGTAAGGTGGGTGTGGTTTGCTCGATGAAGGCTTCCAGCTCCTGGCGTAATGCCACCAGATCGACTGTACAAGCTTCAAGCGCTTCACGGGCAGCAGGGTTGCTGAGCAACGCCAGCAACAGGTGCTCCACGGTCATAAACTCATGCCGGTGCTCACGGGCTCTTGCGAAAGCCATGTTGAGACTGAGTTCAAGTTCTTGATTGAGCATAGGCACCTCCCAAATAGATTGCCTTAATCAGGCTTTTTCCAGCGTACACAGCAACGGATGCTCATTCTCCTTGGCGTACTCATTTACGTGTGCGACCTTGGTTTCGGCGACTTCGGCTGTATAAACACCGCATATCGCTTTGCCTCTGTAGTGCACCTGGAGCATCAGTTGCGTTGCACGTTCAATATCATAAGAAAAGAACTTTTGCAGAACGTCAATCACAAATTCCATTGGAGTGTAATCGTCGTTGTTTAATATAACTTTATACATAGATGGCGGTTTTACCTCATCCTTTTGCTTATCCGCCGCCAAATGTTCAAAATTTAGCCAGTCTTGATTATTGCCCATTGCCTGTTCATCACCTGTGAAGATCGTATCGGAAGCCAAATACACAAGCATGAAGGCTTTCTGCAGAGCCTCACGCCGTTATTACCGTATTTTACCATCTCTGGCCTCACCTTGCCGCTGCACAAAATGTTTTACGTGCAACCGATAACGCGGATGAAAATTTAACAAAATATGTCAATAGCGTTACCTGCTTCAAACTTTGGTCATCTGCTCCCCCGGGACAAATGCCGTTTCCTTGACGTCTTTATCTATTCCACTAGAGTGTAAATTCGTGAGCCGGACGGGGTTTAAACCGGCCTGAACAGGCGCTTATCGCCGACGTTCTGGCCTACGTGCTCACTCAACTGGCTTTATCTATTTACTACCAGACTAGTCATGAGAGGGATGTAGAAGCATGCAGACGGGTACGGTTAAATGGTTCAATAATGCTAAAGGCTTTGGCTTCATTTGCCCGCAAAATGGCGGTGAAGACATCTTCGCTCACTACTCCACAATACAGATGGAGGGTTACCGGACTTTAAAAGCCGGCCAGCAGGTCAATTTCGACGTTCATGAAGGCCCAAAGGGGAATCATGCCAGCCTCATTATTCCTGTGGAAAGTGAAGCGGTCGCCTGACCGGTTCAGCATCACGTATCAAATAACACGTCTACTGCAAATGCCGGTCACTCACTGACTGGCATTTTTATTTATGGGGGAGAATGGCTCAGGCTTCAAGCCCTCTTTACGAAAATAAAGTACATTTTTTAGACACCAATTGCTAAGACACGACATAAACAAAATCAAATCTAAACACAATCTCAACAAATCACGTTCAATTTCTCCATACTTTTCCCCGTTGCACAGTCGTTTATGCATCTCCTGTTGAAATATCGGTAACAAAAACCCGGTTGCAAATAACAGGTAAAGACCATGACGACTCTCCATTATCCTGGCGTAGAAAAAGCCCCGCTTTCAGGCTTGCAGTTGATGAAGGCACTCCTCACCAACCGCATCACGCCGGGGCCGTCCTGGAAATTACCGCGCTATCGCCTTAAATTCCTTTTCCGCACGCTGAAGCAGCCGCGCAGAACGTTTGCACTGCTCGATTATCTGGCGCAGCATCCGCAACGTGATGAAATTCTGTTGGCAATGCCCGGCCTGCCAGCGAAATTACATCGCACCTATCAGGCAGCCAATATCAATCAGGCTCAGGCCCTGAAGCGGATCACCGATCATTACGATATGATTCAGGACTGCCTGCCGGACGCCATTAATCACGGCTATCTGAATAAAAAACCGATGGCGATAGCCACCCTGACCGGTAAAGAAGAACAGCGTTATGCCATCACCTTTAACGCCGTCAGCCGTCTGGATAAAGAAGGCGAAGCGACGCTGTCCTTCAATAATCCGCAGGGAGAACCGATAGCTATCGTGACGTTCTCTTTTATTGAGTATCAGGGTCAGCCGACGCTGTTTATTGGCGCATTGCAGGGGCCGCGCGCCCATGTGGATCACCAGGAAATTCAGACAGCTACTAAAGCCTGCCATGGGTTGTTCCCGAAACGTCTGGTGATTGAAGCGCTGACAACGCTGGCGGATGTAACAGGCATGACGCAACTGATTGCCGTCGGCAACCACACGCATATTTATGAGGATCCGCGTTACAAAAAACGTAAAGGAATGGTGTATGCCGATTACGACAGCTTCTGGGAAACGCTGGATGCAAAACAGGGCGAAGACGGTTATTTCCATCTGCCGCGCCAGATTGCGCACCGCCCGCTGGAAGAAATCGCCAGTAAACGCCGTTCCGAGTACCGCCGCCGTTATCTGCTGTTAGATGACCTGGAAAGCCAGATCCGCCAGACATTCACCAGCGGACACGGCAATCCGGTTACTGTCGCCCAAACTCAGGCTGCTTAATCGGCTCTCCCGCGCGCCAGCCAGGCCACGCGGGAAAACATCTGTCGCAGCAACGGGGGAATCGATGAGGTTCCCCGTAACGATGCCGCCATCGCCACGTCTATTGCCAGATCCGGCTTCGAACTACGGTGAACAGCTTTATCAAGAATGCGCCTTGGCGACATTGGCGCGTTATCCGGTATTCCCGCATTCTTGCGGTAAACATCTTCAAAACCCTCGCGATACAGAAAGTATTCAATGTCCTGCGCGGGTAAGGCCGTCAGCCGGTAACGCAACGTATCTTCATGGCTTTCCACATTAGCCATCACCGTCGCCGCGTATTTTCGCCCCGCTTCATCACCATCGACCAGCGCATGCCATTCAATGCCCATTTGCCGGGCAAAACGCAGCAACGGCTTGAGCCCGCACTGAGCAAATTCGATCACCTTTATCCCTTCAGATTCAAAATGATAACCACATTGCCGCGCCAGCTGATTCAGCAACCAGACTTCCGTTTCCCCTTCAACCAGCAACCAGCAACGGGCGAACAAAGAAGACGGCCGGTTAAAGCGAATATGAAACGCAATGCGGCGGCTGTCTTCCAGACTCAGCCCTTCCGGACCAATGCCATACGCCGCCACGCGACCGGATTCACGCACCAGACGACAAATTTGTTCGACCGGTACCAGTGAGAGCAAATCGCCGGAATTGGTGGTGGTGATCCGCTGCAACGGCAGCTGATCCAGCAGGCCCCACGCGACAGAAAGCATGATCGGATGCAGGCGGGTTTCGGGGTCTTCAATAAGCAACAGCGGTCTGGCATCGGGATGCAACACCACTGAGCCTTTGGCCTGTAACAGCGTCGAGAACATGCCAAGCAGCATCACCCGCATACTGCGGCTGTTGGGTTCGGCAATCATACGGTTGATGTTATCCAGAGAACGCCATGCCCGGCGGCTTTCTGCGCGGCCATGACGTTTTTGCTGCCACGGCACGCTGTTCGATGTCCCCTGCTCGGCAAAATAATGTTCCAGCAACTGCTGCATCGCCGAAAGCCCGCTACGCAGTTCGCTGTTTTTCAGCGTCTGCGGGCTGTGGACCAGCTCCCGTGTCAGTTCATCCAGTTGTTTAGCCAGTTCTTCGTTATTAGCCGCCAGCCGTGGCGCCAGTGTTTCACTGCGCAGACGGCGGATAAAACGCGCATCGCGTAAACGTAATACCGGATTGAGGCGGATCAGCGCCTGCGCCAGCGGATCAATCGTCGTCAGATTTAAAGGCTGACCGCTGGACGACAGGAAGCTGCGCAGCGTCATGACGCTGCCATCGTCGTCGAGTTCGCCTTCCAGCCGGTAATAAATCCGGTTGAGTTTGTCGGCACATTTCACCCAAAGCGGTGAGAGTGAATTAAACCGCGGCGACATATGATGACCGGCCTGATTCTCACAGAACGTAAATACCACGTGCAGGTACTGGGATTTGGATTCCTCCTCGCCGGCGGGGAAATAGAAATCCTCTTCTTTAAAGCAGTACAGTTTGGGTTCCGGGGAAAGCAGCAGAGTTAACGCGTCGAGCAGACTGGATTTACCCCAGGCATTCTCACCGATGAGAACGGTGTTGGTCGGAAAGGATTCGCCCTCCCCCTGTCGGGAGGCGCCGGTAATCGATGCGCCACGTTGAGCGGGCTGTGTCAACGTTAAAGACAGGCGGTTAATGCCGCGAAAACCGACAATATCAATACGTTCCAGATACATCAGACGCCTCCTGTGCGCTCAAAACTTTCCTGAGCATGGCGTTAAAAAATGGTTCAGGTCAAGCGTGCAAAGATATCTCTGCGTGCCGAAGCTGCTTTACAGTCAGATAACTTTTCGTTAGCGTGGCGGGCGGCCTTTTCTGCGCCGCGTTCCACTTATGGGATCTCACTTTTCAGGGACTTTTGCATCATGTATTCCGGGCTGTTAATTATTCTCCTGCCGCTGATCGCCGGCTACCTTATTCCGCTAAAAAACCGGCCCCTGCTGCATATTGTTAATCAGTTGCTGAGCTGGATGGTGTACGTCATCCTTTTCATTATGGGCATCAGTCTGGCTTTCCTCGATAATCTCAGCACAAATTTACTGCTGATTTTCAAATATGCGGCGGTCTGTTTCCTGTGCATTTTTGTGATGAACTACGCCGCGTTGTGGCTGCTCGAACGCCGCCGTCCGTGGAAATCAGAGCACAAACAGGAAAAACTGCCGTCGCGTATTCACATGGCGCTGGAATCTTTAAAGTTATGCGGTGTGGTGATCGGTGGTTTCGCCCTCGGCCTGACCCAATGGCACTGGCTGACCTTCGCCTCGCAGGCCAGCGAAATTGCGCTGTTATTCCTGCTGGCACTGGTCGGCATACAGCTTCGCAACAGCAGCATGACGCTGCGCCAGATTATCCTTAACCGTCGCGGAATGATGGTCGGGGTGGTGGTCGCCGTCAGTGCGTTAGCCGGTGGTGCAATCGCCGCGTTATTGCTCGGCCTGCCGCTGAAAACCGGTCTGGCGCTCGCCTCCGGCTACGGCTGGTATTCGCTTTCCGGCATTGTGCTTACCGATTCTTTTGGCCCGGTGATCGGCAGCGCCGCGTTCTTTAACGATCTGGCCCGCGAACTGTGCGCCATTATGCTGATCCCGACACTGGTGCGTACCAGCCGCTCGACGGCGCTCGGCTTGTGCGGTGCCACGTCAATGGACTTCACCCTGCCGGTGCTACAGCGCAGTGGCGGCCTGGATATGGTTCCGCCCGCCGTCGTTCATGGATTCGTATTAAGCCTGATAGCGCCTGTGCTGATGGCATTCTTCTCCGCCTGACACATGTTTTCCCGCTGCTTTCCGGCAGCGGGCAACTCCCCTGTAAAACTTGCGATAAATCAATTCCCCTTCACTTAGTCCTAAAAACCCCTTCATTTCTGTCCCTGCCAGTTTTAGGCTTGCATTAAAACAAGCATTCTAAATGCAACTTTAAAAAGGACCTCATTATGTTTTGTGTGCAATGTGAACAAACAGTCCGTACCCCGGCGGGCAACGGCTGCGCTTATGCGCAGGGAATGTGTGGCAAAACGGCAGAAACCTCTGATTTACAAGACTTACTGGTCGCCGTGCTCGAAGGCCTGTCCGCCTGGGCGCTGACCGCACGAGGCTACGGGATTATCGATGAAGAGATCGACAGCTTCGCGCCCCGCGCCTTTTTCTCCACCCTGACTAATGTGAATTTCGACTCTGACCGCATCGTCGGCTATGCCCGTGAAGCCATAATCCACCGCGAATCTCTGGCCGTGCGTTGCCGCCTGATGGATCCGCAAATCACCGTCAGCCATCCGCTGGCCTCGCTGGAACTGGTCAGCGATAGCCTCCATGAGCTGCAACAACAGGCGCAGCAGTTTGCGCTGAACGGCGACAAAGCGCAGATTGGCGATGACATTCATGGTCTGCGGATGCTGTGTTTGTACGGCCTGAAAGGTGCAGCGGCGTATATGGAACATGCCCACGTTCTGGGGCAGTCTGACCCCGCCATTTACGCCGAATATCACCGTCTGATGGCGTGGTTAGGCACGCAGCCTGCGGACATGGGTGAACTGCTCGCAAACGCGATGGCAATCGGCAAAATGAATTTTGGTGTGATGGAAATTCTGGATAAGGGCGAAACCGATGCCTATGGTCACCCTCAGCCGACCAACGTCAATGTCCGTCCGCTGGCGGGTAAAGCGATTCTGATTTCAGGCCACGACCTGAAAGATTTGCAGATGCTGCTCGAGCAAACCGCCGGTACCGGCATCAATATTTATACCCACGGCGAAATGCTGCCGGCACACGGTTATCCTGAACTGAAAAAATTCCCGCATCTGGCCGGTAACTACGGCAGCGGCTGGCAAAATCAGCAGGTGGAATTCGCGAAATTCCCGGGGCCGGTGGTGATGACGTCCAACTGCATTATTGACCCGAACGTCGGCAACTACGGCGACCGGATCTGGACACGCAGCATCGTCGGCTGGCCGGGCGTCCAGCATCTGGAAGGTGAAGATTTTGCGCCGGTGATTGCGCAGGCCTTGCAGCTTCCGGGCTTTCGTTACAGCGAAATTGAGCAGGAAATAACGGTCGGATTTGGCCGCCAGACATTGCTCGGCGCGGCGGATACCGTGATTGATCTCGTCGCCGCTAAAAAACTGCGCCATATCTTCCTGATCGGCGGGTGCGACGGCAGCCGCGGCGAGCGCAGTTACTTCACCGATCTGGCACGCAGCGTGCCGCAGGATTGCCTGATCATGACGCTGGCCTGTGGCAAATACCGTTTTAACAAACTGGATTTCGGTTCCATCGAAGGCCTGCCGCGCCTGCTGGACGTCGGCCAGTGTAACGACGCCTACTCTGCCATTATTCTTGCGGTCAATCTGGCCGAGAAATTAGGCTGCGGTGTGAATGATTTACCGCTGAGTCTGGTGCTTTCCTGGTTTGAACAAAAAGCCATTGTGATCCTGCTGACGCTGCTGTCGCTCGGCGTAAAAAATATCGCTACCGGTCCGACGGCACCTGCCTTCCTGACCGATAACCTGCTGGCAATCCTGAATGAAAAATTTGGCCTGCGCGCAATCACTTCGGTTGAGCAGGATCTGAAAACCATGCTGCCGGAGTAAGCTGAAATGAATTTTCCTTTATTTCCCGATCAGCCGACCGTGGTGTGCCAGAACCGCATGCAGGTGTATTCCGTCACGCAGGAAACACCGGATGTCCGCACGCTGGCGCTGATAAATCACGATGTGTATCCGTATCGTCCTGGTCAGTTTGCGCTGGTCAATATTGGTCAGAGTGGCGACGTACAGCGCGCATATACGCTGTCTTCCACACCGGGTCAGAGCCGTTTTATTCAGCTGACGGTGCGCCGCATTGAAGGAGGCGCAGGTTCAGAGTGGCTGAATGAGCAGGTAAAACCCGGTGATTATCTGTGGTTGAGTGACGCGCAAGGGGAATTCACCTGCGACACGGAACAGCCCTTGCTATTACTGGCTGCAGGTTGCGGCGTAACGCCGGTGATGTCGATCACGCGCGATATTCTGGCACATCATCCGGCGCAAAGCGTGCAGGTGTTTTACAGCGTGCGCAGCCCGCAGGACATTATCTTTGCCAGCGAATGGCAGCAGCTGGCGGCGCGCTATCCGCAACTGAATCTGACCCTTCTTGCTGAAAATGGTGCACTGCCGGGGCAAATCGCCGGGCGTCTGAGTCAGGATTTACTGCAAAGCCGGGTGCCGGATATTAAGACACGACGCGTGATGATTTGTGGCCCCGCGCCCTATATGCAACTGGCGGGTGACTGGGCAAAAGAACTCGGTGTGGCGGCGGGCAACATCGTCAAAGAGCAATTTCAGGCGACTGAAACCGTGGTATCTGCCGATCAGCAACTGACCCTGACCCGCCTGACGCCTTTGCAGAATTACCGCGTTCCGGTGGGAACGACATTGCTGGCTGCCATGGAACAGCACAATTTGCCTGTCACCGCTGCCTGCCGTGCAGGCGTCTGCGGCAGTTGTAAAACCCGGATACTTTCCGGTGATTACCAGACTACCAGCCGCATGACGCTGACCGATGAAGAAGTCGCCCGGGGTTATGTGCTGGCCTGTAGCTGTCAGCTTCAGGGTGACGTCACCCTCGCCTGATCACACATTAACGCACTGCCCGCACATGACTTTTTACAGTCTTCGCGGGCAGATTTACAATTCTTCACCTCCCTCCTGCGCATATTTTTGTATGGTTTAAGGCTGAACATTCAAGGATGTAATCAGTGGACTATGCTTAATCCACTTATTTGAAAATTAGCCCTAATCATTCGAGTTGGATCAAGGCGGCAACTGAGTGAATTCCCGGGAGCATACATAAGTATGTGACCGGGGTTCGCGAAAGCAGCCTACGCAGAGGCAGCTCGAAGGATGACGGGCGCACCGGAGTGACTATGAAACAAAGCGTAGCAGCATACCTGGCGAAAACTCTTGAAGCAGCAGGCGTAAAAAGGATCTGGGGCGTCACCGGCGACTCCCTGAACGGACTCAGCGATAGCCTGAACCGCATGGGGACTATTGAATGGCTGGGCACGCGCCATGAAGAAGTCGCCGCCTTTGCCGCCGGTGCCGAAGCGCAAATTACCGGTGAACTGGCGGTGTGCGCCGGTTCCTGCGGGCCCGGCAACCTGCATCTGATCAACGGCCTGTTCGACTGCCACCGTAATCACGTTCCGGTGGTGGCGATTGCCGCGCATATTCCGTCGAGCGAAATCGGCAGCGGCTATTTTCAGGAAACCCATCCGACAGAATTATTCCGCGAATGCAGCCACTACTGCGAGCTGATCAGTAATCCCGAACAGTTGCCGCAGGTGCTGGCGATTGCCATGCGCAAAGCCATTCTCAACCGTGGCGTGTCCGTGATTGTGCTGCCAGGCGACGTGGCGCTTAAACCTGCGCCGGAAGACGCCAAAATCAGCTGGTATCCGCCGGTACTGCCTAAAGTCACACCACAGCCGACCGAACTGGAAAAGCTGGCCGAACTGCTGAACGGTTCGACGAACATTACGATGATGTGCGGCAGCGGTTGTGCGGGTGCGCATGACGAAGTGATTAAGCTGGCTGAAACCCTGAAAGCGCCTGTCGTCCATGCGCTGCGCGGTAAAGAACATATCGAATGGGACAATCCGTACAGCGTCGGGATGACCGGTCTGATCGGATTTTCTTCCGGTTACCACGCCATGCTCAATGCCGACACGCTGATCCTGCTCGGCACGCAATTCCCGTATCGGGCGTTTTATCCGACCGATGCCAAAATCATTCAGATTGATATCAATCCGGGCAGCATCGGCGCGCATTGTCACGTGGATATGGCGCTGGTCGGCGACATCAAATCTACCCTGACCGCCCTTCTGCCGCAGTTGCAGGTGAAGAACGAACGCAAATTCCTCGACAAAGCGCTGAAGCATTACGAAGAGGCACGTAAAGATCTCGACGGGCTGGCCACGCCGAACGACAAGCAGGCCATTCACCCGCAATATCTGGCACAGCAGATCAGCCGCTTTGCTGCTGCCGATGCGATTTTCACCTGCGACGTCGGTACGCCGACCGTGTGGGCATGTCGTTATCTGCAAATGAACGGCCAGCGCCGTTTGCTCGGTTCCTTCAACCACGGCTCGATGGCGAACGCCATGCCTCAGGCGATTGGCGCGCAAGCCATCGACCGCTCACGTCAAGTCGTTGCGCTGTGCGGTGACGGCGGTTTCGCGATGCTGATGGGGGATTTCCTGACGCTGGCGCAGCAAAAGCTGCCGGTTAAAATCATCATCTTCAACAACAGCGTGCTGGGCTTTGTGGCAATGGAAATGAAGTCAGGCGGTTACCTGACTGACGGTACCGAGCTGAAAAACCCGGATTTCGCCGCCATTGCCGAAGCCGCGGGCATCAAAGGGATCCGTGTCGAGAAAGCGTCTGATATCGACACTGCTTTGCAGGATGCCTTCGCCTACGAAGGGCCGGTACTGATTGACGTGATCACCGCCACCGAAGAACTGGCAATGCCACCGCAGATTAAATTCGAGCAGGCAAAAGGTTTCAGCCTTTACATGCTGCGCGCAGTGATCAGCGGCCGCGGCGACGAAGTGGTCGATCTGGCAAAAACCAACTGGCTGCGATAACCCCGACAGGGCTATAGTGCATGATTAGACAAACTCTCATATGCAGCCCTAAATAGTCCGGATTGAAATAAGGCGACAAGTTTGCGAGTCCCCGGGAGCTTAGATAACTAAGTGACCGGGGTGAGTAAACGCAGTCAACGCATCAGCAATTCGAAGTATGACGGGCATTCACCCAGAAGGAAGCCACGTTGATCGACTTACGCAGTGATACCGTAACCCGCCCCAGTGAAGCTATGCGTCAGGCCATGGCCAGCGCTGAAGTCGGCGATGATGTCTACGGCGATGACCCAACGGTAAACGCTTTACAGGACATGGCAGCAACACTTTGTGGTAAAGAAGCCGCGCTGTTTTTACCGACCGGAACGCAGGCCAATCTGGTGGCGTTACTGACGCATTGCCAGCGCGGCGAAGAATATATTGTCGGCCAGAAAGCCCACAACTATATGTATGAAGCAGGCGGCGCAGCGGTACTCGGCAGCATTCAGCCGCAGCCTCTGGACATGGACGCCGACGGTTCTATTCCGCTGGATAAAGTTGCCGCAGCCATCAAACCCGACGATATCCATTTCGCGCGTACCCGTCTGCTGAGCCTGGAAAACACGCACAGCGGCAAAGTGCTTCCGCTGGATTATCTGCAAAAGGCCTACGCGTTCACCCGTGAAAAAGGACTGGCATTGCATATCGACGGCGCGCGCATTATGAATGCGGCTGTGGCGCAGAACGTTGAACTGCGTGAAATTACACAGTATTGCGACACGCTGACCATTTGCCTGTCGAAAGGTCTGGGTGCGCCGATTGGCTCTCTGCTGGTCGGCAGCAAAGAGTATATCCAGCGAGCTAACCGCTGGCGCAAAATGACCGGCGGCGGTATGCGTCAGTCGGGCATTCTGGCGGCGGCGGCAATTTATGCGCTGGAAAATAACGTCGCACGTCTGAAAGATGACCACGACAATGCGCAGTGGCTGGCAGAAGAACTGAGCAAAATCGGCGTTGAAATCGCAGAGCCCGGCGCGCAAACCAACGTGCTTTACATCAAACAAAGCGCGGAACTGGCTGCTAAAATGGGCCCGTGGATGCGCGAGCGCGGCGTGATCATCAGCGCAGGTCCTGTGACCCGCGTGCTGACGCACATCAATATCAGCCGTGAAGACCTGCAAAAAGTGGTCGCGTTGTGGCAGGAATTCCTGCACCAGCACGCCTGATAGTCCGTTATGTCTGCGGCGGTAACCTGCGGGTTACCGCCGTACTTTCTGAATTCTCTCCCTACACTGACTGAGCAAATGGAAATGCCAATCTCGACACAAACTGGCCGGGTCGTCATTCTCGGTGCCAGCGGATATATAGGACAACACCTTACCGCCCACCTGAGCCGGAATGGTTTTCAGGTGACGGCAGCCGCACGCCGGATAGAGTGGCTGCAACAGCAAAAATGGCCGCATGTGCGCTGCTGTTTTGCCGATGTTTATCAGAGTAAAACACTGGCCGCTGCCTTTGAAGGCGCTGACGTGCTGGTGTATCTGGTTCACGCCATGACGGAAGATGATGACCTGCTGGAGAAAGAGCGGCAGGCCGCGCAGCATACCCTCCTGGCACTGAAAGACTCTCAGATAAAGCACATCGTTTATCTCGGTTCGATGCAGCCTGAAGACAATCACTCCCCGCATTTACAGGCCAGAAAACTGACCGGTGATTTGCTGCGCATGAGCAATATTCCGGTGACCGAACTGCGCACCGGCATTGTCATTGGCGCGGGTTCAGCGGCGTTCGAAGTGATGCGGGACATGGTCTATAACCTGCCGGTGCTGACGCCGCCGCGCTGGGTGCGTTCAAAATCCTCACCGGTTGCGCTGGAAAATCTGCTCAATTATTTACAGGGCCTGGTGACATTACCGGCCACCGGGAACCGTATTCTGGAAGCCGCCGGGCCGGAGTACATCAGCTATCAGACGTTGTTTGAACGCTTTATCGCCATGAGCGGAAAACGCCGCTGGCTGATCCCCATTCCCCTGCCGACTTCTTTTGTTTCGGTGTATTTTCTCAGTCTGATCACGTCTGTTCCGACGTCGCTCGCAAAGGCACTTATCCAGGGGCTGAACCATGATTTGCCCGCCGACAGCGCAGAATTGCAAAGATTGATTCCACAGGATCTTATCTCAATTGATGACGCGATCTGCACCACGCTTGAGCAGGAACAAAAGCAGGTGATGGATTCACCGGACTGGGGATATGATCCCGATGCCCGTGCGCGCTGGCGTCCCGGTTACGGTTATTACCCGAAGCAAGCCGGTTTCACGCTGGAAACGTCCGCCTCAAAAGCCTCGCTTTGGAAAGTCGTGCAGCAACTTGGCGGTCAGGAAGGCTATTTTTATGCCAACGGATTATGGAAAACCCGCGCGCGCATGGACGATTTACTCGGCGGCGGTGTGAAATACGGTCGTCCGGATCGGGATTTCCTGAAAATTGGCGATAAAATTGATGGCTGGAAAGTGATCGGTCTGAAACCTCAGCGCGAACTGGCGTTGCTGTTCGGCATGAAAGCGCCGGGTTTGGGGCGTCTGACCTTCACCATCACCGATAACGGTGAAAGCCGCAGTCTGGATGTTCGTGCGTGGTGGCACCCTGCCGGATTCAGCGGTCTGCTGTACTGGTTCAGTATGATGCCCGCTCATCAGTTTATTTTTCGTGGCATGGCAAAGCGTATCGCCAGCCTGGCCCGTCAGAAAGATCGTTGCGGACGCTAAAGGGGGTTAATTAATCCGCTTTCGCACACAGCTTGCACCCTTTCTCATTGCAACCCGCACAATTTCACGAAAGAATGGCACCCTTATTGCTCAGGGGTGCCAGAACTCCGACGCAGCAGACATTTTTTCTCTATTTCTGAAGGCATTGGCCTGTATATGAAGGTTTTGGTTACCGGCGCGAGCAGCGGTTTAGGGCGTAACGCCGTCGAGTTTCTGCGAAATAAAGGCATTAAAGTCAGAGCGACAGGCCGTAATGCCGCTATGGGCTCACTTTTGCAGAAAATGGGCGCAGAATTTATTCATGCCGATCTCACCACGCTTATCTCTTCGCAGGCGAAAGCGCTGCTGGCCGATATCGATACCGTCTGGCACTGTTCGGGGCTGATGTCGCCCTGGGGCAGCGAACAGGAATTCGAACTGGCGAATGTGCGCGCGACGCGACGCCTGGGCGAGTGGTCTGCGGCATATGGCGTGGAAAACTTCGTCCATATTTCATCGCCGGCCATCTATTTCGATTTCCATCATCATCGGGACATTCAGGAAGACTTCCGTCCGCACCGTTTTGCCAACTCTTTTGCGCGCAGTAAAGCCGCCGGTGAGCAGGTGATCCACACGCTGGCGATGTCTAACCCGCAAACCCATTTCACTATTTTGCGACCGCAGGGGATTTTTGGCCCGCACGATAACGTGCTGTTGCCGCGCCTGATGCAAATGCTGAAATATGGCGGAACGCTGATGCTGCCGCGCGGCGGTGAAGCGCTGGTAGATATGACGTATGTTGAAAACGCCGTCCATGCGATGTGGCTGGCCACCCAAACACAAGCCACAGAATCAGGCCGCGCATTCAATATCACCAATCAGCAACCCCGCCCGCTGCGTACGCTGGTCAAGCAGCTGATGGAAAATCTGGATATCAAATACCGCATCCGCTCAGTGCCGTATCCGCTGCTGGACATGATGGCGCGGGGCATGGAGCGCATCAGCAAAAGCTCCCACAAAGAACCGGTGCTGACACATTACAGCGTGGCAAAACTGAATTTTGACCTGACGCTGGATACCCAACGCGCGCAGAAAGAACTCGGCTACGTGCCGGTGATTTCTCTCGATCAGGGGATTATCCGCACCGCCGACTGGCTGCGCGATCACGGTAAACTTCAGGGACTGCACGGTATCGGGCCAAAACGAGACTGACAAAAGTGCGACTGACCGCAATGGTCAGCCGCGCTGATCAGCTATTGGGATCCGGAAACTGCTGCAACAATGCCTGCGCAATGGCTTCGGTCTGAGCATCCGCATTCCCGCGATAATCACTCTGCCTGAAATGCATCTGGAACGCTGCAATCACCCGCTTTTGTTGCTGCGGTGTCATATTATCGTCCACTGTATATCCGTACGCTTTCAGCAAGGCCAGTAAATGCGCCTGATCCACCAGCTGTTGCGGATTACGCCCCGCCAGATACTGTTTCACAAGATCCGCATCCGGCCAGACACCCACGCCGCGTTTCGCCATTTCCTGCCACGGAAATAATGGCCCGGGATCGTCCTTGCGCTGCGGCGCAATATCACTGTGTCCCACCACATTGCGTGGCTCAATCTGATAGCGCGCGATAATCTCTTTGCTCAGATTTGCCAGCAAATCGATTTGCGCAGGCGGGAACGGATAGAACTTTTTGCCGAGCAAATAATGGCTGTAGCCTTTATTTTCCAGCTCGATGCCCACCGACGTATCGTTCAGATTGGTGCGCCCGCGCCAGCCACTGGCACCCGCGTGCCAGGCACGCATGTTTTCCGGCACCAGTTGCCACGCCACGGGTTTACCGTCTTCCAGCGGCGGTTTTGCCGGAATAAGATAATGCGCGCTGACGTGCTCATCGGTTAGCGTATTTAATGCGTTGTGGAAATCTTCAGCAGTGTAATGGATGACCAGAAAGCGGATCCGCTGATCCGCACCCTGGGCCTGCCGCGTTGTTTCCAGCCGGAACGGCGCATCGTCCGGCTGTTGGCTGGCGTGCTGACAACCGGCCAGCATCAGTAATGCGGCGGTTAACAAACCACGCCTGATACGCTGGCCGATCATTTGCGATGCACAATGACAGCCGTACCGGAGACGCTCACCATCAGCATGCTGCTGTCTTTGCCCACGGTTTCATAATCGATATCAATACCGACAACGGCATTCGCGCCACGTTCTTTCGCCTGCTCTTCCAGTTCACGGAAGGCAATTTCACGCGCCTTGCGCAGCTCTTTTTCATACGCGCCTGAGCGCCCGCCGACGATATCGCGCACACCGGCAAAGAAATCACGGAAAATATTTGCGCCTAAAATCGCTTCGCCTGTCACCACGCCACAATATTCAGCGATAGTGAAACCTTCGAGGGTCGGAGTGGTTGAAACTTGCATGAGTATTCCTTATCAGTTGTCGTCCAAAGCCTGGCATTCATTTCATTTACAGCATAAACCATGCGTGCGGGATCGAGGTATCAGCCGGTGACTGATTTTCTCTTCGCCATGCATTAAGCCAAATCGGTTTTATACTGTATGGTAAAGAAAGTCATGGTGAAAATGTTCAATCTTTCAGTAAGGAATACGATGAAAAAGAAAACTCTTGTCGCCGCAATCCCGTTGGTGTTCATGTTAAATGCCTGCACAACGGTCGAACCTGCATACAAGGACATTGGCAGCCGTACCGCGCCGTGTGTCGACGGCGGCCCGGACAGCGTGGCTCAGCAATTCTATGATTTCCGCATTAAGCAAGGCGGCAGCGGCTTACCAAACTCCAGCCAGCTTGCCGCTTACCGGCCTTACCTGAGTACGGCGTTGTATAATGCGTTACTCAAAGCGCAATCCCAGCCTAAAGTCGATCTCGCCGCCACACCGAATGAAAAAACCGGTAACGGCGCAGTCGACGGCGATATCTTCTCCAGCCTGTTTGATGGCCCGACGTCCGCTTCCGTGGACAGCGCCTCAACCATTCCAAACACTGACGCCCGCAACATTCCTCTGCGCGTGACCTTCACACATGAGAAGGACAAAGGCGCATCCACCAGCTGGAAAGATGAAGTGTTAATGGTACGCGAAGGCAAATGCTGGACAGTCGATGATGTCCGCTACATGGCGAATCTTGATTTTGCTTCCAGCGGAACATTACGCCAGGTTTTAGAACATCAGTAATCGCTCTGCTTTCTAAAAAAACCTCGTGAAAAAGGTTGGTCAGTGATGAATAACGTCATTGACCAACACCCCCGTCACAGATAGTTAACAATATGTTGTGCTAGACTTTAGCCTTCCTGCGGCAACACATAATTTTTAAGCCGCGATCGTTGCATAACTATGCTGTGGAAGTTACCATCTGCGGCATCAATGGCTATTCACTATTTGCGCATGAGTATTCAACTTAATAGCATCAACTGCTTCTACGGCGTGCATCAGGCGCTTTTTGACATTCAGCTTAACTGCCCCGCCGGTGAGACTTTGGTTTTACTCGGACCCAGTGGCGCAGGTAAAAGCTCCCTGTTACGTGTTCTGAACCTGCTGGAAATGCCGCGTTCAGGGACGTTGCAAATCGCCGGTAATACCTTCGATTTCACCCGTAAACCGGACGAGAAAGCCGTTCGCGAACTGCGTCAGAATGTCGGAATGGTCTTCCAGCAATACAATCTGTGGCCGCACCGCACCGTGCTCGACAACTTACTGGAAGCCCCGATGCGTGTTCTGGGTCTGACCAAAGATGTCGCGATGCAACGCGCCGGGAAATTGCTGACCCGTCTGCGTCTGACCGATTACGCGGATCGTTTTCCGCTGCACCTTTCCGGTGGCCAGCAACAGCGTGTGGCGATTGCCCGTGCGCTGATGATGGAGCCTCAGGTTCTGCTGTTTGATGAACCGACGGCGGCGCTGGATCCGGAAATCACCGCTCAGATCGTCAGCATCATCCGCGAACTGGCCGGTACCGGCATTACCCAGGTTATCGTGACCCATGAGGTTGAAGTGGCGCGTAAAACCGCCAGCCGCGTGGTGTACATGGAAAACGGCCGCATCGTCGAACAGGGTGATGCCTCCATTTTCGCCCAGCCGCAAACCAAAGAGTTTGCCAGCTATCTTTCCCATTAACTGTATTTTCACCAATACATTGATTGATGTTTTCTACGGAGTTAGCGATGAAAAAATTAGTAATTGCCGCGGTTCTGGCTACCGTCAGTTTGTCAGCCAGCGCGGCTGATACCATCCGTTTTGCGATGGAAGCGTCTTATCCTCCGTTTGAGTTTGTAGACTCCAGCAATCAGATTCAGGGCTTCGATGTTGATCTGGCGAACGCTATGTGTAAAGAGATGCAGGCAACCTGTACTTTTACCAACCAGGCCTTCGACAGTCTGATCCCAAGCCTGAAATTCCGCCGTTTTGACGCGGTGATTTCCGGTATGGACATCACGCCTGAACGTGAAAAACAAGTGTCCTTCACCAATGCTTACTACGACAACTCCGCTATTTTCATCGCGCATTCTGGTCAGTTCGCTGACGTTGCAGCGCTGAAAGGCAAACGTGTCGGTATGCAAAACGGCACCACCCATCAGAAATTCCTGATGGATAAGCATCCTGAAATCACTGCCGTGCCTTACGACAGCTATCAGAATGCCGTGCTGGATCTGAAAAATGGTCGTCTGGACGCGGTATTCGGTGACACCGCCGTGGTGAACGAATGGCTGAAGCAGAACAAAAACCTGGCCGCTGTCGGTGACAAAATCACTGACCCGACATACTTCGGTACCGGTCTGGGTGTTGCAGTTCGTCAGAACAATACTGAATTGCTGACTAAACTGAATGATGCTCTGGCAAAAGTGAAAGCAGACGGCACTTACAAAACGCTGTATTCAAAATGGTTCCAGCAATAAGTTTGCCTATCAATGACTGAATTCCAACCTTTAGCAAGCGCCGCCGGGATGACCGTCGGCCTTGCCGTTTGTGCGCTGATCCTCGGCCTGGTGCTGGCGATGATCTTCGCTGTCTGGGAATCCGCGCCGTGGAAGCCGCTTAGCTGGCTGGGCACCGCGTGGGTCACCGTGCTGCGCGGCCTGCCGGAAATCCTGGTGGTGCTGTTCATCTATTTCGGTTCTTCTCAGCTGCTGATGGTGCTGGCCGATGGCTTTAGCATCAATCTTGGTTTGTTCGCGATCCCGATCAAGCTGCCGATTGAGAATTTCGAAGTCAGCCCGTTCGTCTGTGGCGTGATCGCCCTTTCCCTGCTGTATTCGGCTTATGCATCGCAGACTTTACGTGGCGCACTGAAAGCCGTGCCGCAAGGTCAGTGGGAATCCGGTCAGGTGCTGGGCATGAAAAAATCAGCGATTTTCTTTCGCCTGATCATGCCGCAAATGTGGCGTCATGCATTGCCGGGGCTGAGCAATCAGTGGCTGGTGCTGCTGAAAGATACCGCGCTGGTGTCGCTTATCAGCGTAAATGACCTGATGCTGCAAACCAAAAGCATCGCGACCCGTACTCAGGAGCCCTTTACCTGGTATGTGATTGCGGCCTGCATTTATCTGCTTGTCACCCTGTTCAGCCAGTTCGTGATTAAACGCATCGAACTGCGTACCACCCGCTTTGAACGGAGTGCTTCCTGATGTGGGAATATTTACCTGAAGTCCTCAAGGGATTGCACACCAGCCTGACGCTGACCGTGGCGGCGCTGATTGTGGCGCTGCTGCTGGCGATGATTTTCACCGTGATTCTGACGCTGAAAGTGCCGGTCGCCAGCCAGATTGTGAAAGGTTACATCACGCTGTTTACCGGCACGCCGTTGCTGGTGCAGATCTTCCTGATTTACTACGGTCCGGGTCAGTTTCCGTCGATTCGTGAAATTCCGTGGTTATGGGAAGTACTGTCGCAACCGTGGCTATGCGCGATGTTTGCGCTGGCGCTGAACAGCGCGGCATATACCACGCAGCTGTTTACCGGTGCGGTACGCGCCATTCCTTCCGGTCAGTGGCAATCTTGTGACGCGCTGGGTATGTCGAAGCCTCAGACCCTGCGTATCCTGCTGCCATACGCGTTTAAACGTGCGCTGTCGTCGTATTCCAACGAAGTGGTGCTGGTGTTTAAAAGTACCTCGCTGGCCTACACCATCACGCTGATGGATGTTATGGGTCACAGCCAGCTGATGTATGGCCGCACGTATGACGTGATGGTCTTCGGTGCCGCCGGTCTGGTGTATCTGTGCGTCAACGGTTTACTGACCCTGATGATGCGTCTGATTGAACGCCGTGCGCTGGCATTTGAACGCCGTAACTGATTAAGCAGAAAATACCTGAAGGGACGAGAAATCGTCCCTTTTTTTGTGCCTGTAAAACCGGCTCCATGCCAATTAATAATTTTTTAATCAAATTTATTGCATACAAATTCATTTAATGGCACTTTAATTAACGGTCTCACTTCCTGCCAGTTACCCGATTATATTAATAAAATCAGTAAACTGTACCGTGAAGGGAATGTCATTTTTTGAACAGGAATGTATTGCATGAAAAAGCTGATCCTCGCTGCCCTTTTGTCTGCTACTGCTTTTGCTGCCACTGCTGCAGATACTATTCGTTTCAGTACTTCTGCCACGTATCCGCCGTTTGAATCCATCGGTGCTGATAATCAGATTATTGGTTTTGATATCGATCTGGCGAACGCGCTGTGTAAGCAAATGCAGGAAACCTGCACCTTTACCAATCAGCCGTTTGATGGTCTGATCCCGGCGCTTAAATTCCGTCGTTTCGATGTGATCATTTCCGGCATGGACATTACCGAAGAGCGCAGCAAGCAGGTCACCTTTACCCAGCCTTACTACGCCAATACCGCGATGATCATCGGGCCAAAAGGCAAGTTCGCGTCCATCGCTGACCTGAAAGGCAAACGCGTCGGACTGGAAAATGGCACCACACACCAGAAATACCTGATGGAAAAACACCCTGAAATCACCACCGTCGGGTATGACAGCTATCAGAATGCGATTCTGGATCTCAAAAGTGGTCGCCTGGACGGCCTGTTAGGAGACACCGCCGTGCTAAATGGCTGGCTGAAATCCAACCCGAATCTCGGTGAAGTGGGTGAACTGATTAAAGATCCGCAATACTTTGGTACCGGCGTTGGCATGGCGGTGCGTCCTGATAATAAGGAACTGCTGACTAAACTGAACACGGCGCTCGAAGGCATCAAAGCCAACGGCGAATTCCAGAAGATCAATGACAAGTGGTTCCCGTCCCACTGATCCCCCGTCATCCTTCGAGCTGACGCTGCGTTGGCCGCGTTCCAATTTGCTCCCGGCAGATTGGTCACTCACCCCGGTCACATACTGATGTATGTGACCGGGGGTCACTCAGTTACCGCCTGGATTCAACTCGAATGATTTTGGGGAAAGGACTAAAAAGGCGGCTGTTCTGCGTAACATCTCTCAAAAATGTAATCTGCCAGAACTTATTACATCGAAAAAGTGATATCCGTCACACTACATTCATGGAATGACTTTTAAACTGTTCAACCGTAATCACTGTCGAGATCGAATGTTTATGCACGCACGTTTTCATACCGCCTTTGCGGCACTCCCTGAAAATTTATCCTCCGCGCTTGAGCCATTTCTGCGACATGACGACTTTCCGGCAATGTTCTCTGCGGCAGATGTTGCAGAGATAAAACAAGCGACAGGATTGAATGACGATGCGCTGGCCTTTGCTTTGCTGCCGCTGGCCGCAGCCTGTTCCGTCACGCCAATTTCTCATTTCCACGTCGGTGCCATTGCCCGCGGTATTTCCGGCAATCTGTATTTCGGTGCCAATATGGAATTCGCCGGTGCACCAATGCAGCAAACAGTTCACGCCGAGCAATCTGCAGTCACGCATGCCTGGCTGCGGGGCGAAACCCGTCTGGCTTCCATCACCGTGAACTACACGCCTTGTGGTCACTGCCGTCAGTTTATGAATGAACTGACCAGCGGAACGGCGCTGAATATTCATCTGCCGGACAGAGACGTCGCCACGCTGGGCGATTATCTGCCGCATTCATTCGGACCGAAGGATCTGGATATCACCACCCTGCTGATGGATAAAGTCGATCACGGTTTCAAAACCGATACGACTGATGCGCTGGCGCTGCTGGCGCTGGATGCCTGTAACCAGAGTCATGCGCCTTACAGCAAATCGCACAGCGGTGTGGCACTGGAAACATCCAACGGCAAACAGTTTGCTGGTCGTTACGCAGAAAACGCTGCGTTTAACCCAAGCCTGCCTCCGTTACAGGCCGCATTAATCTTGCTGAATATGTCAGGAGAAGATTGCCTGAACGTTCGTCGCGCGGTGCTGGTTGAGCAAAAAGAGGCGCTGCTCACCCAAAACGATGCCACACGCGCCACCTTAAACGCGCTGGGCTGTCAGGATGTGAGCACGCTGACCTGCTGATAGTGTGAGCGGGTTAACACTAAAGACTCCAATTCCGGAGTCTTTAGTTACATAACATTGTCATTACATTTGTCATTTGAAATCCTTATTTCCTCTCTGTTACCCTCACCGCTCCGAAATATAAAAAACAACATTCTGAACACCGGAAGAGTAAAACGATGGAACTTGAATACGAAAGTAAACGTCCCCTGTACATCCCTCACGCTGGCCCGATCCTGTTAGAATTCCCGCTGCTGAATAAAGGCAGTGCGTTCACCGAAGAAGAACGCAGCAATTTCAACCTCCACGGGTTGCTCCCGGAAGCGGTTGAAACTATCGAGGAACAAGCCGACCGTGCTTACCGCCAGTTTCAGAATTTCAAAACCGACATCGATAAGCATATCTATCTGAGAAACATTCAGGACACCAACGAAACGCTGTTCTACCGCCTTCTCGACAGCCATCTCAGCGAAATGATGCCGGTGATTTATACCCCGACCGTCGGCGAAGCCTGCGAACACTTTTCTGATATTTACCGCCGCGCACGTGGCCTGTTTATCTCTTATCCGAACCGCGCCCACATTGATGACATGCTGCAAAACGCCACCAAACAACATGTAAAAGTCGTGGTGGTAACTGACGGTGAACGCATTCTCGGCCTGGGCGACCAGGGCATCGGCGGGATGGGCATTCCGATTGGTAAACTGTCTCTTTACACCGCGTGTGGCGGCATCAGCCCGGCGTATACCCTGCCGGTCGTGCTCGATGCGGGGACAAACAATCCGCAACTGCTCAATGACCCGCTGTATATGGGCTGGCGTCATCCGCGCATTACCGGTGAAGAGTATGAAGCCTTCGTCGATCAGTTCATTCAGGCAGTAAAAATCCGCTGGCCGAACGTGCTGTTGCAGTTTGAAGATTTCGCGCAGAAGAACGCCATGCCGCTCCTCGAACGTTATCGCGATGAGCTGTGCTGCTTTAACGATGATATTCAGGGCACAGCTTCCGTGGCGCTGGGCAGCCTGATTGCCGCCAGCAAAGCCGCCGGTGGCAAACTGAGTGATCAGACTGTCGCTTTCCTGGGTGCGGGTTCCGCCGGTTGTGGTATCGCCGAGCAAATCGTTGCGCAGATGAAATCAGAAGGCCTGAGCGAAGAAGAAGCCCGTGCGAAAGTCTTCATGGTGGATCGTTTTGGTTTGCTGACCGACAAACTGCCAAACCTGCTGGATTTCCAGAGCAAACTGGTGCAGAAAAGCAGCGCACTGGCAAGCTGGGGTATGGCGAATGACAGCATTTCGTTGCTGGATGTGGTGCGTAACGCCAGGCCGACTGTGCTTATCGGCGTATCCGGCCAGCCGGGTCTGTTCACCGAAGAAATCATCCGCGAAATGCATAAACATTGTGCGCGTCCGGTGGTAATGCCGCTGAGCAACCCGACATCACGCGTAGAAGCCACGCCTGCCGATATCCTGAACTGGACCGACGGCGCGGCGCTGGTGGCCACCGGCAGCCCGTTTGCACCGGTAAGCCATAAAGGCACGCTTTACCCTATTGCCCAGTGCAATAACTCCTTTATCTTCCCGGGCATCGGTCTGGGGGTCATTGCTTCAGGCGCCACCCGCGTCACTGACGGTATGCTGATGGCCGCAAGCCGTACACTGGCAGAGTGTTCTCCGCTGGCGACCGAAGGTAAAGGCTCCCTGCTGCCGGACGTCGACGATATTCAGGGCGTGTCTAAATGCATCGCGCTTGAAGTCGGCAAAGCCGCACAGTTGCAGGGCGTGGCGATGGTGACGTCGGAAGATTCGCTGTCGAAAGCGATCGAGCACAACTTCTGGGCACCGCAATACCGCAGCTATAAACGCACCTCTTTCTGATAGCATTTGCGTCAAAAGCTGACCGGCCATGATCCAGACCAATGCCCTGCGCATTGGTCTTTTTTTTCGGCTAAATTGCAGCGCATTACGCAGATTCGAAAGTAATTGCCTGAAAAGTGCTGAAAAAATCCGCGAAGCCGGCCGATGCAGAGTCCAACGTATTGCGTACCCCGAAGAGGTAAAGTAGCCTTGGATCCGATTTCCATCTGGTCATAACAGGGATACCTATGATTAAGCGACTTATAGCTGGCGTTTTCGGCATCATTATTCTGATGCTGGCTGTCGCTATTGGGCTTGATCAGTGGATCAGCTTACGCACTCAGCCTTATATTTACGACGAAGTACAGACCCTGCCACATCGTCAGGTCGGCGTGGTACTCGGAACATCAAAATATTACCGCACCGGCGTGATCAACCAGTATTACCTGTACCGCATTCAGGGCGCGATTAATGCTTACAACAGCGGTAAGGTAAAATACTTGCTGCTCAGTGGTGACAATGCGCAGCAAAGTTACAATGAGCCGAGCACCATGCGACGTGATCTGATCGCCGCCGGGATCCCCGCCAGCGACATCGTGCTCGATTACGCCGGATTCAGGACGCTCGATTCCATCGTGCGCACGCGTAAGGTCTTCGACACCAACGATTTCATCATCATCACCCAGCGTTTCCACTGTGAACGTGCGCTGTTTATCGCGTTGCATATGGGGATTCAGGCACAATGTTTTGCCGTCCCTTCGCCGAAAAACATGCTCAGCGTCCGCAGCCGTGAAATCTTCGCCCGTCTGGGCGCGCTGACCGATTTGTATCTGCTTAAACGCGAGCCGCGCTTCCTTGGCCCGTTGATCCCAATCCCTGCAATACACAATATTCCTGATGATGCACAGGGCTATCCGGCGGTGACGCCTGAGCAGTTACTGGCTCTGCAACAACAGCTGGAAGACGAGAAAAAAGCCGCTATCGCCAAAGCCGCGGCTGATAAGGCAGCAGCCGATAAAGCGGCTGCGGATAAAGCCGCCGAAGAACAAGCGGCAAAATTGAAAGCCGAGCAGGAAGCCAATGAAGCCGCTCAGGCTGAAACCGAGGATGCCGCTCCGCCACCCGAAACGGCGAAACCGGCAGGCAGAAATCCATTCCAGCAGTGAAAACCACACTGCTCCAACCCCTGCGCAGGGGTTTGGCCTTTAGCGCCTGCCCCTGCGAAGGGGAAGGATGGGAGGGGGTTTTAAAGACAAAACAATAAGTTAACGCACATCTGGCCTTACGAC